>NZ_JAYEET010000002.1:0-4232 GCF_034653255.1 Pseudomonas spirodelae
CCTCAGAGGCCACCTTTTACCGTGTCCTCAAGGCCGCCGATCAGCAGCACCAACGCGGCCGCAGCCATGCGCCGCAGAGGCACGCCGCGCCGACCACGCACAGTGCAACGAAGAGTAACCAGGTCTGGTCATGGGACATCACCTATCTGCAATCGCCGGTGCGCGGGCAGTATTACTACCTGTATTTGATCGAGGACATCTACAGCCGCAAGGCCGTGGGCTGGGAGGTTTACGAGCAAGAAAGCGGCGAGCGTGCGGCCGAACTGATGCAGCGTACCGTGCTCGGCGAGCGCTGCGTGGGCCAACCCTTGGTGCTGCACTCGGACAACGGCGCGCCGATGAAATCGGTGACACTGCTGAGCAAGTTGTACGATCTGGGCATCACCCCCTCGCGCGGACGACCGCGGGTGAGCAACGACAATCCCTACTCAGAATCGCTGTTTAGAACCCTGAAATACTGCCCGCAATGGCCGCAGGATGGCTTTGCCGATTTGGACGCAGCACGCAGCTGGGTGCGCGACTTTATCCGCTGGTACAACCATGAGCACCGCCACAGCCGCATCCGCTTCGTGACCCCGGCGCAGCGCCATCGTGGAGAGGATCAAGAGGTGCTGGCCAAGCGTCATGTGCTGTATCAGCAAGCCCGTTTTAAACACCCGCATCGCTGGTCAGGTGCAACGCGAAATTGGCAACCAATCGGCACCGTCACACTCAACCCGGAAAGGGAGCAGCCGGCACTGAAAATAGCAGCTTAAAAACACGGCTGACGCGACAACTACCTTGCAAAACGCCGGGGGCCAGCGCTCGATTATCAGGACTACCGTGCTGCTCGCGTAGAGTTGCTGATGACCTACTGCCATGGATTGAAGCTGAAGTTTCCCGACACTCTAGAGGTTGTAGGTATCGCTTCGGAGCCATTGGTTGAAAATGCATCCTCGCAGGATTTCCTGTTCGTTTCGCTAGACCAGCCTCTGGGGCCAGAAGAAGAACGAGAGCTAAGAGAGGCATGCGATGAGCTGGGTATTTTTCAAGACGCAACCATGGTGGCGAAGCCATTCCAAGCGTTTGAGTATCCCCAAGCATTTCGCCCCACTATGTCAGCGGATCAGGGGCAGCCCGCATTTATGAATCGCGCAATGCGCAGGGCTTATGAGAGCCAGCAGAAGAGAGCAAAAGGTAAGCATAAGTGGGGACGCTGATAGGGTTGTGGTTGTCTTGCTGGGATACGAGCCGTATCAGCGTTGGCCACGTTTTTTCATAATGCGTTTGTTTCCGCTTTTGTCGCTGTTTGAGCGGTTAGGAACGGTACTACGTGTGATGGGGAAACTGTCATGTGCCTATCCCGAGCAGGCATCTGCTGCTTTAGTTGCTGAAGTGATAAACATGACTTGGCCGGGCCAAGTCCCATTTCCGCTTCTCAGTACGTTACCGGTATCTGGAGGATGCAGAGCTGATCGGGATGAGAGCTCACGCAACCACATCACACCACAGCTCAGCACGGAGGCGATATGCTATCCATCAGATTCTGTATTCGGTTAGGGGGTTCGGGCTTTGCTTAGGCCTGAGCGGAGCCTTGCCGTTCAATGTATGCGAAAGGAGACAGTGCTTTTGATCGGACGGGATCACTCATTTTCTGGATCAGTGACACTACCGGTGGTGTCACATGCATGCTAGGCTTGCTCAAACGATAGCTCAGCTCAAGGCCGCAAAGTCCTCCATCCGTTGTGAGGAGCTTGCGGCCTCTTTGCGCGGCTTGGGCTTTGATGTGCGCCCTGGCAAGGCTGGGCACAAGCTGGTAACTCACCCTGGCTTGGCAGGCTTCAGTTCAATGTCCTACAACTGTGGGCATGGTAGAAATCCAGAAATAAAGCCTGCATACGTGGTGAATGTATTACGCGTTTTTCGCGAATACGAGCAAGAACTCGATGAGTTCCTGAAGGAGCAGAAATGATCGATCCACATGCCTATAGCATTGAAATTAGACGCGGAACCTATGAGGGTGAAGTCTGCTTTCAAGCGCGTGTGCTGGAGCTGCCGGATCTTTATGAATATGCCGACAGCTATGATGAAGCCTACGGTCTAGTCATCGAATCGATTTCCATGACCGCCGAGGCTCTCGCGGAGCAGGGCAAGCAGATGCCTTCGCCATTCGAGCATGTCGAAGAGTTCAGTGGGCGTGTAACGTTGCGTATACCCAAGTCGTTGCATGCGTCGCTGGCACGCCGCGCGGACTGTGAAGATGTAAGCCTCAATGCGCTTCTAGTTTCGATTTTGTCAGCCTATCGCGGGTTCGATCTGGGTATGCAGAACTCGCACGACGAATGGCAAAGACTGGTACAGCCCATGCCGTCCCCAATACAGGTGGATGGTGTATCCATGGCTCGGCATGATTTGCCGAAGCTGAGTATCGTTGGCTGGAATGTCGCGGACGCCGCATGAATCTTGAAGCACTTCAACGGGCCAAAGACGGTCTACAAATTCAAGATGTGTTCTTGAAGTCGTCTAGCTCAAAGCTGGCCGAAGGATTCGACCCTAAGTTCGACCCGCGCCTGGAGAGCTTGCAGTTAGAGTTGCGCACTACCCCTAAGCGCTCCTACCTCATTGAAGGCGTTCACCAGGGCGAGAACATCGCGATCTTCCGAGTGGAGATGGATCTGGGCGCCAGACAGGTATGTCCTTTTGACGGCGAGGAAGGTGAAGAAGCTCAGCCGGATGTCATGGTGCAAATCGACGCTACTTTTATGGCGGACTATGTTATTGCCAATCCTGAGCTGAAAGCTGATCGCGAAGCACTGGATGCTTTTGCCGTCGCCAATGCTGGCTATCACGTTTGGCCTTATTGGCGTGAATACTTTTCCAGCCAGGTGTCGCGTATGAATTTGCCCAAAGTCATGCTTCCGATGATGCAGTTCACCAAAGCAAGTTCGGCCAGCACTGCGCAAAAGCCGGAGTAGTGCTGGATTCGCTGAAGTTGGCTTCTGTAGTTTTCAAGCAGAAACGGTGGGGTTGATCAAAGCTCCACCGTTAGCGTCTTGATTCCCACTCCTTCGCAAAATCGCCCCACCGCTGTCAGCGAGCGCCAGTGTCGTACAGGCTCACGCCGCGAGCGCACCGGCAGCCATTTCACGCCGAGTCTTAGTTCCAGCCGCCAATCATCCCCTTCCCGCAGCACCCGAAACTCTCGTGCCGCGCCTGTCTCCACCAGTGCCTGCAATGTCTCCTGCTCAATGGCTCGTTTCATGGCTTACCCCTGTATGCGCGGCAACCAGTACCCAGGGTTTTGGTATAGCGCAGCAGGAGAATTTGGTGCCCAGTCTTGTGAAGGCAGCCACCAATACCTGGTCAGATGTAGGGCCTGATTTAACAGATGCGCCTATTACGCGACATAAATAGGTGGCGGATTGCCTTCAGCCAATATGAATTGGTTCACAGCTCGCGTTACTATTCACAGCATCAAAAACAACGGACGTTCGTTCTGTTTTGGTAGTTCAACGGAGTGAGTAATGCGCCTTAAGCCATGGTTCTTCTTGTCGGCTTTGTTGTGGGCCTCGGTGCTGAATGCTCAGGAGCTTAGCTGCCGGGTGGTGGCGCTGAGCGATGGCGATACCTTTACCTGCCTGGACACTTTCAAGAATCAGCACAAGATCCGTTTGGCGAACATTGACACTCCGGAAAAGGATCAACCTTACGGGGCTAAGTCGAAGCAAATACTGAGCGGCCTTATTTTCGCCAAGCAGGTGGTCGTCGACGCGCAAACGAAGGATCGCTATGGGCGCACTATTGCCCTGGTGACAAAGGACGGCCTCAGCGTTAATCGTGAAATGGTTGAGCGCGGCGCCGCCTGGGTCTACCCCGAATATAACCAAGACCCATCCTTACCTGGCTTGGAGCGCCAAGCTCAAGCCGCCTCGCGGGGTATCTGGGGGCTGCCCTGTTGGCGCTGATGGAAAATTGACCCACCCTGCCGATTGAAATTTGACCCAGGGCGGATTGCTGATTTTGTTACCAGCAACTGTGGATAAGTCTACCAGCGCAGCTGCTGTTGCCCCCACTCCTTCGCTAGCCCAGTTCAGTTGTTTAAGACCTGCCACACGCAGCCATGTAGCAGGCCGTCGTCGCCATGAAATCAGAACGGCTCATCGTCCTCCGGTTCTTGGCCGCCCTTACGCTTTCGCTCCCGTGATTTGATCTTGGCCT
The DNA here is from genome assembly GCF_034653255.1 of Pseudomonas spirodelae. NCBI lineage: Bacteria > Pseudomonadati > Pseudomonadota > Gammaproteobacteria > Pseudomonadales > Pseudomonadaceae > Pseudomonas > Pseudomonas spirodelae. The sequence goes on from NZ_JAYEET010000002.1 coordinate 4,198, forward strand.
GKGCCGCCAAGCTACTGTGTTGCAGGCGATAGGAC
>NZ_JAYEET010000003.1:0-39008 GCF_034653255.1 Pseudomonas spirodelae
CGCTGTTGCTTGGGCCGCAGCGAATCGGCTTTTAGCGCCTGCTCCAGCGTGGCGTGAAAAAGGCTGAGTTTGTTGAAGATCGCGCGGCGTTGGTAGACCGGCGGCTTGGCCTCAGGTGCTCTGACCCACTTGCGAATCGTGTTGCGCGCCAACCCGGTGCGCTTGGCTATCTCATGCAGCGACAGCTTGTCGCGGAAATACATCCGGCGAATTTTGCCCATCATTTCCATACTGATCACCCTGTGTTCTCCTGCTCAAAAATTGAGCAGAAGCAGTTGAACACCTGGGTCAGTTTTCAGTCGGCAGAACAGCCTCTACTGGGTCAGTTTTCGGTCAGCGGCAACACGGGCGTGACCAGAGACATCTCCGACACGGGCGTTTTTGTCGAGCTAAAAGATGCCGACAAGACCTTCATCGAAGGTGAGTTGCTGACCGTGCAGGTCAGTGGCCTGCCAGCTGAGTCGACGGCAGTACGCGGGGTCGCGGTGCGCGTTAGCAGCAATGGCTTGGGCGTGCGCCTGAACTCGGCTAAAAACGCCTTGCGTACGCAGATTGAAAACCAGGATGACTCGCAGTAATTAAGACTCGGCCTGTGGGTCGCCCTCACAGCGGTTTTTAGGTGCGCGAGTGGCGGCAACCTTTCGGGCGGTTGCCGCCGAGGTGATTACTGGCGCCGCATCAACAGTAGTGTGACGACGATCGCCAACGCGGCTATCAAGGCGGCGATGACGCCGATTGATTCAAGGCCGTAGCGTTCAATGCCGATACCGCCAAGAATCGCGCCCAAGCCGATGCCCGCGTTGGCGGCGGAAATGTTCATGGTTGCGGCCAAGGCTTGAGCCTGCGCACCGGCCTGCATAACCCGCACTTGGCAGACCACGAACAGCGCCGTATAGCCGATCCCCCATGCCACCAGGGCAACCATCAGCCCAATGTGATGAGGGGCCAGTGGAACTGCGGCGAGCATACCGGCGCCCGCCAGCACTAAAAATAGCACCATGGCGGCCAGTGGCCTGCGGTCGACCATGCTGCCAGCCAGGTGATTACCGAGCATGCCGACTGCGCCGAAGCCCATCAGCCACCAGCCCACCTGGCCAGCCGGAATGTTGCCCAGGCGCTCAAGGATGTCGGCTAAATAGGTGTAAGCGGTGAACAACGCGGTGAAGGTCAGGATCGACAACAGCAAATGAGCCAGGAAGCGAGGTTGGCCTAATATCGCCGTCTGCTTGTTGTCAGGGTGCGAGCTGGCAGACACCGGTAACTTAGGCATCACCACATGCATCAGCACACCAATCAGCAGCGAGATCGCGGCGAGTATCCAGAAGCTGCCTCGCCAGCCGACCGAATCAGCAGCCAGGGTCCCGAGCGGTACGCCGAATACCAGAGCGGCGGTAATCCCTAGGTAGACGCGCCCAACAGCCTTGCCTGATTGCCCAGGGCCTGCGAGTTGCCCGGCCGTCTCGCTGGCTGTGCCCCAAAACACGGGCAGCGCCAGAGCCGGGATGAAGCGCGCCAGGGCCAACACCCAGATGTTAGTGGCGATCGCCGCCAGCACGTTGGACGCGGCGAATACCATGAGGATCAATGTGAAGAGTTTCTTGCGCTCCACATGCGCCAGTTTGGCGGTGAGTAGCGGCCCGAACACCATCACGGTAAAGGCGAACAGGGTCACGACCTGGCCAGCCAAGGCGATAGAGATGTTCAGCTCTCGCGACAACGCAGGCAGTAGACCGACAATCAGAAATTCGGTGGTGACGATAATGAAGGCTGCGACTGCCATGATCAGGATCTGCAGCCCTGAGCGCGACGTTTCGGCAGGGGACAGCGTCGCGTCTGCGACAGATGAGGAATGCATGACACTTAACTCCAACTAGGTTTTCACATAGCCTATTGGAGAAATAGCGCTTGATCTTGGTTGGTTTTTACCAAGTGATTGGAATTTAATTCATTAATTGGGGCCGCCATGTTTTCTTCTGAGCGCTTAAAAGGTATCGATGTGTTCGTCATCGTGGCCGATCTGGGCAGCTTTACCGCCGCAGCTGAGCGCTTGCACCTGACCAGCTCCGCGGTGAGCAAGAGCATTGGGCGCCTTGAGGCGCGTCTGGGCATTCGTTTGTTTCAGCGCACCACGCGTCGCGTGTCGCTCACCGAAGCAGGGGAGACCTTTTACCGCACCTGCACGACGGTACTTGCCGATCTGGAGGAGGTCGAGGTCGCGCTGACCGCCACTCAGACCGAGCCGCACGGCAAGGTGCGGATTGATTTGCCGGCGTCCTATGGGCGGCTGCATGTACTGCCGCTCATTCTTGATTTCGTCAAAGAGCACCCACGGTTATCACCGCATGTGTCGTTTTCCGATCGTTACGTCGATCCGGTACATGAGGGCATCGATATCGTTGTCAGGATTGGCGGTTCTGATGCATGGCCTGCCTCTCTTGGGCACCAGTTTTTCGGCACGCCGAAGCTGATTTTTTGCGCCTCGCCGGATTACCTGCGCCGTTACGGGATGCCCCAAGCAGAATCGGACTTGGACGGGCACCTGTGCGTGGGTTACGGCCAGAACGATGGGATGGCGATCCCGTGGTATTTCAAAGGGCGTCAACCGGGTGATATGGAGCGCAGAATCATGCACCCGCATATCGCCGTCGGTGACGGGGAAGGGGAGGTGATGGCCGTGCTGGCCGGGTTGGGCATCGCCCAGCTGCCTACATGGCTGGTTCAGGCGCATTTGAACGATGGCAGCCTGGTAGAAGTGTTGCCACACCTCTCCACCGAAGGGCAGCCGATGAATCTGGTATGGCTCAAGAGCCGTGAAGCGATGCCCAAGGTCAGTGCCTTGCTCGCCTACCTCGGAGCAAATCTCACCCCTGCGGGGAGGCGCTGGCCCGCCGCGTGAGTAGAAGAATGACGTTATTCATTGGCGTGAATCTACCCATGCGCAGCCGTTAGTCGTTGGAAAACTCCACCCGCACATCCCGCGAACCTAGCGCCTGAGACAGACCAGCCGGGTCGTCCACACGACCAAGCCGCGTATAGGCGTAAGACGAGTTAAAGCGCAGGTAGAAAACCACCAGCGTGTCGGCGCCATACAACATCAGGTCGCCATTGTGCAGCGTTCCCGGAATACTGGCATCAGTGGGCTGCGCTTGAGGAAGGCTGGCGAATTTCTCATTGTGGTTGAGATCGCTCATCTCCAACGTCAACGGCAGCAACGCGGCAAATGCACGGGCGCTCGCAGAGTCGGTCAAGGTGATGGCGAACCGATGCTCGCCGACGGCCATAAACATGCGGGGTTTCTCCAGTATCAACGCCGCCGATGCGGCATCTTGCGCAGCTGTTTCATGTGAGCCAGATGCAGGGTGTGAGTGGGCTTCGCAACCGCCGAGTAGCAGCATGGCATACAGCAGTCCCCACCAGTGTAGGCGCTTCAGGGCCGAGACTCGGCGCTGGCCGATTGCCGCGGCGAATAGGCGCATAACTCGAAGCAGGGCGCTGCAGCGGATCAGGGTCATGTTGCGTCTCTGTTCTCGCGCGCGGTTCAGGCTGCTCGCGGCATGGGCGCGCGTGAGGTTAAAAAAGTAAGCAGCGCTGCCAGCACAAGCACGCCGGCGCTCGTTACGAATGTACTTTGGTAGCCGCGACTGTCGAACAGTAAACCGCCAACTGTGGAGCCCAGCGCAATGGCCAACTGAATCACGGCCACCATCAGGCCGCCGCCGGCCTCAGCGTTTTTAGGCAGGGCTTGGGCAATCCAGCTCCACCAACCGACAGGCGCTGCTGTAGCCACCAGCCCCCACAGCCCGAGCAGCCCCGCAACGGTAACGACCGAGCTGCCGAAGGGGATCAGCGCCAAGGCGATCGCGGCCATTAGTAAGGGAATAGTGACGAGTGTTCGAAACAGCCCATGCCGCAATAACGCACCGATAATCAGGGTGCCGATGAAGCCGGCGGCGCCAATCACCAGCAAGATCAGCGACAACGTGGTTACGTCCACCTGTGTCACGGTTTCGAGGTACGGCCGCAGGTACGTGAACAGCGTGAACTGCCCCATGAAGAAGGCGGCGCATCCGGCCATGCCCAGCGCCACGGCGCGCAGCTTTAACAGCGTGAAGATATTTGCAGCGCCCGGCGTGCGCTCACCCGCCGGCATGCTCGGCAGGCTGATCCATAGCCATATAAAGGCAATCGCCGCAACCGGTACCAGGCAAAAAAAGGCGCCGCGCCAGCCCATGAGCGCCCCCAGATAGCTGCCCAGTGGCGCGGCAATCACCGTCGCCAACGCGTTACCGCCGTTGAAGATGGCCAAGGCCTTGGGCACGTGGTTGGCTGGCACCAGGCGCATGGCCGTTGCAACGGACATGGACCAAAAACCACCGATGACCACGCCGATGAGTGCGCGGCCAACCATGTAGGTCAGGTAGTTTGGCGCTATCGCGACCACAGCACCGGATAGCGCCATCAAACCGGTCAGCGCCAGCAACAGCGTCTTGCGGTTGAGGGCGCCAGCCAGCTTGGCAATCGACAAGCTGGTCAGCACCGCGAAGGCTCCGGAAATAGCGATGCCTTGGCCTACGAGTCCTTCGCTGACGTGCAGATCAACGGCTATCGGTGTCAGCAGGCTGACGGGCATGAACTCCGAGGCGATCAGCGCGAAAACGCAAAGTGTCATGGCAAAGACGCCGCTCCAGTGAGCGGGTTGTTCATGTGCTTCAGCGAGTGGGAAAACAGCGGCCATTGGGCCTCACCTTGATTCAAAATTATGAAGCGAATGGTGAGGCAAGGCCTTTGTGCTGACTAGCTAATCAATGCTTAATGGGGCTATAAGCTCAGCTACTTAATAAGTTGCAAGGCGTCGGCATATGGTCAGAAGAAACCTCAACGATCTGCAGTCTTTCGTGACCGTGGCGCGTGAAGGCAGTTTTACCCGCGCCGCCTCGATCCTGGGCATCAGCCAATCGGCGTTAAGCCAGGCCATCAGCGGCCTGGAAGCACGCTTGCAGATCAGGTTGCTGACACGCACCACGCGCAGCGTCTCGCCGACGGTCGCGGGCGAGCGGCTGCTGCAGGCCATCGGCCATCGCTTTGATGAAATCGAAGCGGAACTGGATGAGCTGACGGAGTTGCGCGACAAACCTGCGGGGACTGTACGCATCACCTGTGGCGATCACGTGCTGCGCAAAACATTGATGCCCAAGCTCACGCCGTTGCTGCGCGAATACCCGGACATCGAAATCGAGTTCGACATCAATTACGGCTTTCGGGATATCGTCGCGGACCGCTTTGATGCAGGTGTGCGGTTGGGCGATACCATCGACAAAGACATGATCGCCGTGCCCATAGGCCCGCCCTTGCGGATGGCGGCCGTCGCCACGCCTGCTTACTTTGCCTCGCGCGCCATCCCTAAAAAACCGCACGACTTGATGGACCATCGCTGTATCAACCAGCGCATGCAGACATCAGGCGGGCTCTACGTGTGGGACTTTGAACGCCGCGGCAAGCAGGTGAACGTGCGCGTAACCGGGCAGCTCACCTTCAATACCTCGGTGCACATAGTGGAGGCGGCATTGGCAGGGCTGGGCATTGCCTATTTACCCGAGGAGGAGTTTGAACCCCATCTGCAGGAAGGCAGGTTGATGCGCGTACTGGAAGACTGGTGCCCTCCATTCGCCGGCTACTACCTGTATTACCCCAGCAGGCGGCAACCTTCACCCGCATTTTCGCTGGTATCCAGTGCACTGCGTGAAGGTTAGGGGCCGCGCTTAGCGGCCCCGGGTAAAGGCAGGCGTCAGCCGTGGGGCCTGCTGCCACTTACATGGGGGCTGGGTTGTGGGCAATGCGCTTACGCGTCCTGCTTGCCCCAGTTGAGAATGGCCAGGGTCAGCAAGCCGGCGACGATGCCCCAGAAGGCCGAACCCACTGAAAACAACGTCATGCCCGAGGCCGTCACGAGAAAGGTGATCAGCGCCGCTTCGCGTTCTTTCGGCTCGCTCATGGCTTGGGTCAAACCGCCGATGATCGAGGCGAACAGGGCCAGGGCGGCGATGGACAGGATCAGGGCTTTCGGCAGCGCGCTAAACAGTGCGGCGAGGGTGGCGCCGAAGATCCCGGCGATGCCGTAGAACACCCCGCACCAGATGGCGGCGGTGTAGCGTTTTTTCGGGTCTTCGTGGGCTTCCGGGCCGGCGCAGATCGCCGCGCTAATGGCCGCCATATGGATGCCGTGGCTGCCGAACGGAGCCAGCAGCATTGACGTCAGCCCGGTGGTGGTCAGCAATGGGCTGGCAGGAACGTCATAACCGTTGGCGCGCAGCACGGCCATGCCCGGCAGGTTCTGTGAGGCCATGGCGACAATAAACAGCGGGATGCCGATGCTGATCGCCGCAGCTAGGGAAAAGCTCGGTGTGGTCCATTCCGGTACCGCCAGTTGCAGTTCAAACTGCTCGAAATTCAGCAGGCCGAAGACTCCGGCCAGCACGCTGCCAACAATCAGCGCGGCGAGTACTGCATAACGCGGCAGCAGGCGTTTGCCCAGCAGGTAGGCGAGCAGCATGGCCAGCACCAGCACCGGTTGCTGTTCGGCGGCCACGCAGATTTCCAGGCCGATCTTGAACAGCACGCCGGCCAGCAGGGCGGCGGCCAGGGAGCCGGGAATGCGCCGCATGATACGGTCGAAGGTGCCTGTCAGGCCGATCAGCACGATCAACCCGGAGGCGAGGATGTAGGCACCAATGGCTTCGCCATAGGGCACACCCGGCAGGCTGGTGATCAGCAAGGCGGCGCCCGGCGTGGACCAGGCAATCATGATCGGCGCGCGGTAGCGCAGCGACAGGCCAATGCAGCAGATCGCCATGCCAATCGACAGCGACCAGATCCATGAGGAAATCTGGCCGTCTGTCAGCCCGGCAGCTTGGCCGGCCTGGAACATTAGCACCAACGAGCTGGTGTAACCGGTCAGCATGGCAATAAAACCGGCGACGACTGCCGAGGTGGACGTGTCGGCCAGCGGCCTTAGGCGGGGTTGCGGCAGGTCGTGCATCAGAGCAGTCCGGTGTCAGCGAAGATGGGATACAGCGAGGCCACGAGCAATAGGGCCATGCCGATGTTGAATACACGCAAGGCGCGGGCGTTGTTCAGCCAGTTGCGCAGCATACTGCCGGCGATGGTCCACAGGCCGACGCTGGGGCAATTGACCAAGGCAAAGAGTGCGGCAATCAGCAGTACATTGACCACGAAATTGTCTTGCGGGGTGTAGGTGGTGATGGCGCCGATCGCCATGATCCAGGCTTTCGGGTTGACCCACTGAAAGGCCGCCGCCTGTAAAAAGCTAAAGGGTTTGCCCGCTGCGTTGGCCTGATGGTCGGGGGCGCCCGAGTTGGCGATTTTCCAGGCCAGGTACAGCAGGTAGGCGGCGCCCAGGTAGCGCAGCACGCTGTACAGCAGCGGCACTTGTTCGAACAACTGGCCAAGGCCGAGACCGACAGCGGCCACCAGCAACATAAAGCCCAGGCTGATGCCGAACATATGCGGCAGGCTGCGGCGCAGGCCGAAGTTCACCCCGCTGGCGAGCAGCATCATGTTGTTTGGTCCAGGCGTCACTGATGTGACAAAGGCAAACGCAACAAAGGCGAGTAGCAGTTCGAGGGTCATGGCGCAGCACTCATAGGCAGTGCTCGACAGCCTAGGGGCGCAGGGGCAGAGCGTCGCGGTACAGCGACGCAGGCAATCAGCGGTACAGTTTTACTGTGCTTGTCTATGGCGACGGTACAGTTAGTGAGTTGCTCAGCGCCGCTAACTATCAGTCATCGCCCGCCACTTATTAGCGACTGTTGCCCAACGTTTGGTTGACCAGCAACCAACCACTGACGGCCGTCTCACCTGCTTCATTCAGCACGCGCTGCAGCAGCTTGGTTTGTTCGCGGCGCAGGGCTTTTTCCAGCTTGGTGCCTTCGGCGGTGAAGCCGAGCAGGCGTTTGCGTTTGTCATCTGCGGCCGCAAGGCTCTGCACCAAGCCCATTTCCAGTAACTGCCGCAGCGGGGTATTCAAGGCCTGCTTGCTGACGCCCAGATAAGCCAGCAGTTCTTTCATGCTCAGGCCTGGGTACTTGGCGATAAAAAACAGGATGCGGTGATGCACCCGCGACAAACCGCGGCGCGCCAGCATTTCATCTGCTTTGGCGGTAAAAGCCTGATAGCCGGAGAAAAAGGCTTCCATGGCAATTTGCTGAGTGGCTGTGCTTTTGAAGTCAATCATTAAGGTCAAGCCTATTGACGTATATACGGTGGTCGGCGTAGTTTCTGGCAACCAGTTTGACCTATTTCTATTTGCCTTTGCTACCGGTGTATCCATGGCCTTCTCCGAACGTGTTGCCCGCCTAAAAAGCTCTCTTATTCGTGAAATTCTGGCGGCGGCGCAGCGCCCGGAAGTGATGTCGTTTGCCGGCGGCTTACCCGCCGAGCCGATGCTACCGAAGGTCGAGTGGGACGCGATGCCGGCAAGCATGGGCCAGTACGGTACCAGTGAAGGCGAGCCGGCCCTGCGCGAGGCGATTGCCGCCGAGGCGCGTGCCTTGGGCGTGCCATGCGATGCCAGCCAGGTGTTGATTGTCAGCGGCTCGCAGCAAACCCTGGATTTGGCCAGCAAGCTGTTTATCGATCCGGGTACCGAAGTGCTGCTTGAAGCGCCGACCTACCTCGCCGCGCTGCAAGCCTTCCAGCTGTTCGGTGCTGACTGCATCGCCGTGCCGCAGGAGTCCGATGGCCCGCAGCTTGAGGCGTTGCGTCAACGTTTGCAGGATCACAAACCGGCGTTCGCCTATCTGATCCCAACCTTCCAAAACCCTTCGGCCGTGCGCTACAGCGAAGCCAAGCGCGATGCTGTTGCCGCTTTGCTCGACGAGTTTGCTGTGACCCTGATTGAAGATGAGCCATACCGCGAACTGGTGTTCGATGACGGCAGCGCCACGCCGATTGTCAGCCGCCTCAAGAAGGCCAGCTGGATCTACACCGGCACCGTGTCGAAAACCCTGCTGCCAGGGCTGCGCGTCGGCTACCTGATTGCCACGCCGGATCTGTACCCCTATTTGCTGCGCCTCAAGCAGTCGGCGGATCTGCACACCAACCGCATCGGCCAGTGGCAGGCGCTGCAATGGCTGGGCAGCGAGAAATACCGTGGCCATCTGGCCGAGCTGCGCGACTTTTATCGCCTCCGTCGTGATGCCATGCAGGCCGTCCTGCAAGAGCATTTCAGTGACTTGGCCGACTGGCAGATCCCCCAGGGCGGGCTGTTTTTTTGGCTAACCCTCAAGCAGCCGCTGGATACGCGCACGCTGCTGGCCCCGGCCTTGGCGCAGAACGTGGCGTTTATGCCAGGCGAACCGTTTTTTATCGACCCCGACGCTCACCCTGGCCATCTGCGACTGAACTTCAGCCACGTCGCACCGGAGCGCCTGAATGAGGGGCTCAAACGCTTGGCCGCCGTAATCCGTGAGGCGCAAGCACGCTAGCTGCACAGGTTTAGTCAGAGGAGGGTGATATGTACAAGGTTTACGGCGATTACCGTTCGGGCAACTGTTACAAGGTCAAACTGATGCTGCACCTGCTGGATCAGCCCTATGAGTGGATACCGATTGATATCCTCAAGGGCGAAACCCAGAGCGAAGCGTTTTTGGCCAAGAACCCCAACGGCAAGATCCCGGTGCTGGAGTTGGATGACGGCACCTGTTTGTGGGAGTCCAACGCCATTCTCAACTTCCTCGCCGATGGCAGCGCGTTTTTGCCAACCGAGCCGCGTCTGCGCACTCAGGTGCTGCAGTGGCAGTTTTTCGAGCAGTACAGCCATGAGCCTAACGTCGCGGTGGCGCGCTTTATTAAGTTGTATCAGGGGCTGCCGGATACACGCCGCGCAGAGTACGAGGCGTGTCAGGCGCTGGGTTACAAAGCACTCAAGGTGATGGAGAAGCAGCTGCAGCGCACCTCCTATCTGGTTGGCGAGGATTTCTCGATTGCCGACATCGCCCTGTATGCCTACACCCATGTGGCGGACGAAGGCGGCTTTGACCTGACGCCATTCCCCGCCATTCGTACATGGTTGGCGCGGGTGGCCAGCCATCCGCGTTACGTCGGCATGCTCGACTGACCATCTGGCGGTGTCAGTTGGCGTATATGGGCAGTGCCCGTGCGCCAACTAGCATCGTCAGCTCGGTGTAAAAAACACTTATCATTCAACGATCTATCTACATGACTGGGTCGCGGATGCCATCTGCTGTTCAGCGCTACACGCGGCGCATCGCCGCTGCCCTGGCGCGCTATTTTCCCCACACCACGGCGTACCTGCGTGCCGACCGCGAGGCCACGGCTTTATTAAAAAAGCCAACCGCCCGCGCAAAGAAGCCCGCCGCAGGTAAAGCTAAATCAAGCACTGCAAAGCCGCCGGCGAAACCGCGCCGCACTGCCAGCAAAGCCAGCACCACAGGTATTTATGGGCCGGCCATGTTGCCGATCGATGCCGCGCAGAGCCTGGCGATGCGTGAGCAGGTGGCGCGCGCGGTGCAGGCCGGGTTGCTCAGTGCGCCTTCGGATGAGCAGTGGGCGATGATCCTCAGCCACCATCCGCTAACGCGCATTTTCGCCGGTGCCGGGTCGGGCAAGTCCACCACGCTGGTGCTGCGGGTGGTGTTTATGCTCTGCCATCTGGGCATCAAGCCGGAGCAACTGACGGTGATTTCCTTCACCAATGCGTCTTGCGCCGAGTTGCGCGAGCAGTTGCTCAAGGTGCTTGGGTTTTTCAACTACCCCTTCGATGAGGCCCAGGCGCGGCAGTCTGTGCGCACCTTTCACTCGGCCATGGGCGCCATGGCTAAAGGCGTGCTCGGCAACCCGCGCTGGTTTGAGCAATTAGACGATAAACAGGCGGCCGGCCGCGAGCTGGATAACCCGCTGATGGCGAGCCGTTTACGCCCCGCGCAGCAGCGCCTGCTGAAACAGGCCTACCAGCAGTGTTATGCCGAGCAGCCGGTGTTTCGCCAGCGGGTGCATAGCCTGTTGCAGTTACCCCAGCCGCCGGCAGACAGCAAACGCCCGCCCAAGGCGCCGCTGGATGCCTTCACGCTGCAGGGCGAGTTCAGCGCCGCGCCGCTGTATGAGGCCTTCTACGCCCAGGCCGGATTTGCCGAGAGCATTGCTATTGAGGTCGCCGCTTTGCAGCCGCAGGGGCTAAATGGTTCGGCTCAGGTGCGCGAGTTCTGTGAGGCCTTGGTGCTGTTCTGGCCGTACTTTGATCGAGGCCTGCAAGAGCAGGGGCTGATGACCTTCAATACGGCGTTCAAGCAACTGACCGCGCGGCTGAACGCGGGCGGACAGGGCGTCCCCGCCGAGTTACTGGCCCCCTTTAGTCACTTGCTAATCGACGAATTTCAGGACATCTCGCCGCAGATCGTGCAGTGGCTGCAAGCCGTGCAGCGCGCTCAAAGCGGGCAGAGCAGCGCCGTCAGCTTGATGGCGATTGGTGATGACTGGCAGTCGATTTACGGTTGGCGCGGCAGTTCGCCGGAGCTGTTTATCGACTTCGACCGGCACTTTCCCGGTAAGGGCCGCGCCAAACACAGCGCCGTGCTGACGCTGGCCAATAACTACCGTTCGATTGAACCGATTATCCGCGACGCCGAAGCGCTGCTCGGCGGCGTGCGGCACAAACAGGCGAAAACCAGCCAGGCGATCAAGCCTGTGCAGCCGGGCGATCACGGTGTGCGGCTGATCCAGCGGTTTGACAGCAAGGCGCGTTTGCCGGAGCTGCTCAAACAGATTCAGCAGCAATGCGCGTATGCCGCTGAGCGCAATAGCCGTGAGCGCACTGCGGTGCTACTGCTCAGCCGACGCAACGAGCCGTTAAAAGCCATCACCGCGCAGCTGGACAAAAAGTTACCGGTTAAGGCTTACACCATTCACCGCGCCAAGGGCCTGCAGGCCGAAGTGGCGATCATCCTCGATGATTGCATGCCGCCCACGCCGCATCCGCTGCGCAACGCGCTGTATGCCTATTGCGGGTTCTTCAGCAACAGCTACGACCAGGCGATGCAGGACGAAAGTCTGCGCCTGGCTTATGTGGCGGTCACGCGCGGCGTCAGCCGGGTGTTCTGGTATTGCCAGAAAACCCAGGGCGCAACGCAAGTCTTGGCGCGGCGGAGCTGATTGCGACCCTTAACAGTCGCTGCGGCTGGCCGTTAAGGATCGCGAGGCGTAAGCGTGGCTGTTTACCAGAGGGCTGGTGAACGTTGCGTTATCGGGTGGTTATCCATGTTCCTGGCCTTCGCCGCGCCGGTCAGTTTTCAGCGGTTCACGCACAGATTTTCAGGTGATGAGTAAATCGTTGCGCATGGCTAAGAAGGCTGATCGTTGTTCAGCGGTAAACGGCAGCGTTGGACTTTCCACCACGTCGGCAGCAGCTTGCGCACAGCAGGTTGGTTGAAGCGGTCATCAATCAGGTAAACCACGCCTTGGTCTTTGACCGTGCGGATGACTCGCCCGGCGGCCTGTACGACTTTTTGCAGGCCGGGGTAGAGGTAGGTGTAGTCGTAGCCATTGTTGCTGCCGAACATGATTTCCATGCGCTGTTTGATTTCTTCATTGACCGGATTGATCTGGGGCAGGCCGAGGGTGGCAATAAACGCCCCGATCAACCGATCCCCCGGCAGGTCGATCCCTTCGCCAAATGCGCCGCCCAATACGGCAAAGCCGATGCCACGACCCTTGCTGCAAAAACGCTCGAGAAAGGCTTGGCGTTCGCCTTCATCCATCTGCCGTGATTGCACCCACACCGGAATCTGCGGGTGGCTTGCGCGAAACGCATCCAGCACTGATTGCAGGTAGGCATAGCTGCTGAAGAACGCCAGGTAATTGCCCGGCCGCTCAGCAAACTGGCGCGCCATTAATGCCGCAATCGGGTCCAATGAGAAGTCGCGATGGGCATAGCGGGTGGAGAGGTTGCTGACCGCTTGCACGTGCAGCTGCTCGGCACTGAAGGGCGACTCTACATCGATCCACGGGGTTTCTTCCGGCAGGCCCAGCAGGTCGGCGTAGAAGTGCGCCGGGCTCAGGGTGGCGGAAAACAGCGTGCAGCTGTGCGCATCCGCGAAGCGTGGCGCCAGGAATGGCGCGGGTACGATGTTGCGAATGCACAGGTTAGAAACAGACTGGCCGTTGTTGTCGTCACGGCTGATATCGAACAGTGAGTGCGGCCCAAAAGCCTCGGCCAGGCGGCAGAACAGCATGGCGTCGAGGTAAAAGTGCAGCAACTCAGTAGCATTGCCCGCCGGTTGCTCACTCAGGTGATCGGTGAGGGTGCTGACCGCTTTTTGCAGCGCCATGATGAACAGGTCAGGGGTGGTCGGGTAAACCTGATAGGCCACCTCTTGGTCACGCTCCAGCTGCCGCCAGTGCCGGCTGATGCGCTCCAGCGGGGCCTTCATCACGCTCGGTGCAATGCGCCTTACGGCCTCAAAGCGCAGTTGATTGAGTTCGGCGGTGTACATGCTGCGGGCCCGCTCAATCAGGTTATGGGCTTCATCCACCAGCAGGGTGATGCGCCATTCGTTGAGCAGGGTCAGGCCGTACAGCAGGCCGCCCATGTCGAAGTAGTAGTTGTAATCACAGACCACCACATCGGACCAACGGCAGAGTTCCTGGCTCAGGTAATAGGGGCAGATCTGATGGGCCAGGGCGGTTTTGCGCACGCTTTCATGGCTCAGCCATTGGCCTTCGAGTGCCGCCTTACGCGCCTCTGGCAAACGGTCGTAGAAGCCTTTGGCCAAGGGGCATGAGTCGCCATGGCAGGCTTTGTCCGGGTGCTCGCACGCTTTGTCTCGGGCTACATGTTCCAGCACCCGCAGCGGCATGGCCTCTTCCTGGCTACGCAGGGTGGCCAGGGCATCCAAAGCCAGGCGCCGGCCGGGTGTTTTCGCGGTGAGAAAGAACAGCCGGTCCAGCTCCTGTTCGGGAAACGCCTTGAGCTGCGGAAACAGGGTGCCGAGGGTTTTACCGATGCCGGTGGTGGCCTGAGCCATCAGGCAGTGGCCATCGCGCGCGGCGCGGTAGACGGTGTTGGCCAACTGGCGCTGGCCACTGCGAAACTCGGCATGAGGAAAGCGCAGGCGTTTTAGCGCCTCATCACGCAGGCGGCGGTGTTCGCGCTCGTATTCGGCCCAGTGGATATAGCGGCTGCATTGCAGCTCAAAAAACTCGCGCAACTCATCAGCACTGAGCGTCAGGTGAAAGGCTGTTTCATGCTGGGTGATGACGTTGAAGTAGACCACCGCCAAGTTGATCTCCGCCATGTCGCGCTCGCGGCACAGCAGCCAGCCGTAGACCTTGGCCTGCGCCCAATGCAGCAAACGGTGGTTCTCGGGGATACGGCTGATATCGCCGCGGTGGGTTTTGATTTCCTCAAGCCGGTTTTCATCCGGGTCGTAGCCGTCTGCCCGGCCGCGCACGTGCAAACCTTGGTAGTCGCCACTGAGCGGCAGCTCGGCGTAATAGCTTGGGCCGCGCCTAGCCACCACGATGGCGTGGCCGGTCATGCCTTCCTGGGCGGTCGGTGAGGGGGTGAAGCGCAAATCCAGGTCACCGACTTTGGCGGTGAATTCGCACAGCGCGCGCACGGCGACTTGGTAGTTCACGCGTCCGCCCACTGCACGTAACACACGTCCACCGGCATACCGTGTTCGGCGCAGAAGGCCAGCCAGCGGCGTTGGTTGTCTTGCAAGCGGTCGCCAGGGCCTTTGACCTCAATCATTCGGTAGCGCTGTTCGGCTGGCCACAGTTGAATCAGATCAGGCATGCCGGCCCGGTTGGCTTTGATATCGAGCAGCAAGCGCTTGAACCACGCCAGCAAGTGCGCGGCAGGCAGGCAGTCGAGGGCTTGCTCCAACAAGGCTGGATCGAGCGCTGCCCAGAATACGAACGGCGACTGGATGCCGAATTTGTCTGCGTAGTTCTGCCGGATCACCTGCTTATAGTGCGGCGTATCAAGGTGCGCCAAACACTCAGCAAAGACCTCGGCGCGGCGCGGGTGAAAGTCAGTACTGAACAGGTCAACCGGGCCGGTATGAAACGGATGGAAGAACGCCCCCGGCACTGGCGCGAAGATGGCCTTCCAGCACAGCAACCCGAACAAGCTACAGATCAGGCTGTTCTCGACATAGTGCACCGGCCCGTCAGGCTCGCTTAGGTGCGCTTTGACGGCGAACTCGACGCTCTGCGCTGCCGGTTTGGGCAAGCAGAGATCAATCCGCTGCGGCGCGACAACTTTGGCTTTATCCGGCTGTGGTTGTCCCAACTGGCGCGCCAGACGCACCAAGGCGCGTGCGACGGCTTGCGCTTCGGCATCGTTCTCCGGCGCGTGGGCCGCCTGCTTGGCCAGTGCGTAGGCCTGCGCTTGATGGCCCAGGCGCTCAAGCACGCGAATCTGCCGCAGCCGCGCGCCGACATAACGGCAGTCGGCATAAAAGGCCAAGGCACCGTCCAGATTGGCCTCGCGCTCCAACTGCTGGCCCATGCGAAACAGCAGTTTGTGCCGTCGCGCGGCCAGGAAGGGCGTGTCGCAGAGCAGGGCGCTGATCTGTTGCAGGACGTTATCGATCGGCTCGCCGGCCTCGAACTGTTCGCGGCTGCGTTGCAGCTGTAAGTAGCAGTCGACATCTGCGCGGTGGCGAAAGGCCCGCGAGTCAACACTCAGTGCCACAGGCTCGTAGCGGAAGATGCCGAGCTCAGCGAGCACGAACGCTGACCAGTCTTGACGCAGGTTGCCGAAAAACATCAAACGCAGGCGTTCACACAGGGCATCGACAGTCAGGCTAAGCACCTGATCCTCGCTGGCGGGGCACCACGTCGCGAAGTCGCGGGGCTCACTGTAAGTCTCGCGCAGTTGCTCCAGCAGCTCGCCTTTACTCAGCGTTTTTTGTTGCGCTCGCTCACCGAGGTGTTCGAGTACTTCATCCTTGCGCAGCAGGTTGAACAGCTCATCCAACGACAGCGCGGCGTCCTGTCGAACCCAGCCGGCGTCGAGCAGCGGCTTTGCCGCCAAGCGGCTGCAGCCGATCTCGGCATAGTCCAGCTTGCTCACACGAAAGTGCGAGCCCTTGCGCATGATCATGCGTACCAGCAACGCCTGGGCGGCTCTTGGCGCGGCTAAAAATTGCTGCAAGAAGGCGCACTCGGGCTCGCTCAGCAAGTCGGCATAGCGCTCTTGCAGCCAAGCCAACGCTTGACGGAAATTCGCCAGGTAATAAAAACGCGGGTCGTCTTGCAGCTGCATGGAGGTGCCGGTGGCTATGTGCATCATCAGGTATCAGCTGGTCATTCAGCGTGGACGGGTAGGGCGCAAGGTGTGGACGCAGAGTATGCCGCCTTTCAGCGCCGCACGCCTTGCAGGTGGCGAGAGCACGATGGGCATCGGTATTTTTGATGGCGATGTACTGCTGGTCAACCGCGCCATGCCGTGGCGACACCTTTATCAGACGACTGATTCAGGATGGCCGGCAGATCGTGTTGCAGATGGAGAATCCCGCTTTGCCCCGCGCTACCTTCTGCAAGGTGACGAGTTGCTGATTTGCGCTGTGCTCAGGGCCATTTGAGTGGGATTAGCGGGTATGGGAAGGGCAGATACGACTCGGGGCCCTAAGGGCCCCGATGCGTTTAACTTATGACAGCTTCATGGCGCTGTTGGCCGACGCTGCGACATCGTCCTCTTTATATGATGATTTGACTGCCAGCACGGCGATCAGTGAGATCGCTACCGTGCCCAGCAGGTAGATCGCCACGGGCTGCCAGCTTCCGTTGTAACGGCTGAGCAGCCAGGTCGCGATCAGCGGCGCGGTACCACCGGCCAATGCTGCACCCAATTGATAACCCAGGGTGATGCCGGTGTAGCGCACGCGAGTCGAGAAGATTTCTGAACTCATTGTGCCCAACACGGCAGTGACCGGTGCCCAGAGGATACCGACGGCGACTACGGTCGCCAGAGTCAGAGCCCAGGTGGCCCTGGTATCGAGCAACATAAAGTACGGCACGACCCACATCGCCATGAGCAGGATGCCGCTGATGTACACGGTTTTGCGACCGACCTTGTCGGACAGCCAGCCCATGATCGGGATCATGACCGAGGCAACCGCGGCGCCGATCATCACGGCAGTCAGTACACTGCCCTTGGCGTAGTCCAGGGTGGTGACGGCATAACTGACTACGAAGGTCGAGAAAATATAGAACGGTGCGGTTTCAGCCACCTTAAGGCCCATGGCAATCAGCACCTCGCGCCAATGATCGCGCAAGGTTTCGACCAGCGGCATCTTGGCGACGTTTCCTGTCTCCTTGGCCTTTTTGAAGTCGGGCGTTTCATCCAGGCCGTGGCGAATCCACAGGCCAAGGAACACCAGGCCAGCACTGAGCAGGAACGGCACACGCCAGCCCCAGGACAGGAAGTCCTCCTCGGGCAGCATTGTCATCAGGCCCACGGCCATAGTCGCCAGCAGCATGCCCAAGGTGACCCCCACCTGCGGCACGCTACCGAACAGGCCTTTGCGCTTTTGCGGCGCGTATTCGTAGGCCAGCAGCAATGCACCTCCCCACTCGCCCCCAATACCTAGCCCCTGAATCACGCGCAAGCTGATCAGCAAGATCGGCGCCCATACCCCGATGTGATCATAGGTTGGCAAGCAACCGATCAGCACCGTGGCGCCGCCCATCAGTGACAAGGTGATGACCAGGGTTTTTTTGCGGCCGATGCGGTCGCCGATATGAGCAAACAACACGCCGCCGATTGGCCGTACGAAGAAGGTCAGGGAAAACGACAAATAGGACAGCAGCAGGCCAACAACTGGGTCGAAATTGGGAAAAACAGCTTGTTGAAGACCAAGGCAGCGGCGGTGCCGTAGAGAAAGTAGTCGAACCATTCGATCGAGCTGCCAGTCAGGCTGGCGACCAAGGCGCGGCGACGTCCCTTGGACGCGTTTGGAGTTGTGTTGGATTGCGTCATTTGAGTTCCCGTTTTTTAGTTTTATGTCGGTGAGCACTGTTAAAACAGCGCAAAAGAGCACCAGGTAGCCCCTGGCATTGCCGCTGATGCGCTTTTTAAGCGAATTTCAAGGGTTCATTGGCCTACGCGTAGGCCAATGAATGATGGCCTTAGGGCGATTTCAAAGACCGCATATGGGGCTAAATCCGCCGCCGAGAGCTGAGTCGCATCATTGCAAGCAGCTGGCACCAAGCGCGGCAGCGCTATTGGTCGATTTGGCATGTGAACTCCTGCCCTATCAGCCCGTGTTTAATCACTCTTATGCTGGGTTTGCCTGGAATGCGTCGTAGGCCAGTGAGGCGGCCGCTAGATCTTCCAATGCGGTACCCACAGCCTTAAAGACGGTGATTTCGTCGCGAGAGGTGCGCCCAGGATGTTGGCCGCGGCAGAGTTGCTCCAACGTCGCAGCAACCCGTTGTTCATTGAATGCACCACTTTCAATCGGCGCGAGAATGTCCCCGGCTTTGAGCAAGGCCTCGGTGGTATCAAGGAAAACCGTGCCTTTGCGCATGCATTCGTCATCGCTCTCGCGCATGGCCGGCGTGAAACCGCCGATCAAATCCAGGTGCACTCCCGGCTTCAGCCATTTGCCTTGGATCAGCGGCGCTGTCGACAACGTCGCGCAGGTGATGATGTCAGCTTCCTGCGCGGCGTCTTCTAGGCTGTTCACCGCGTGTGCATCTATGCCTTGCTCGCGCAGGTTGCCGACCAGCGTATCGGCGGACTCGCTGAGTCGATTCCAGACCAAAACACGTTCGATCGGCCGTACGCTGCGATACGCTTCGGGCAGCAGGCTGCCGACCCTGCCAGCGCCGACGACCAACAGCGTGCTTGAATCCGGGCGGCTCAACCATTTGGCCGCGAGTGCCGACGCCGCAGCAGTGCGTCGGGAGGTGATCACATCACCATCCAAAATCGCCAAGGGCGCGCCAGTTGCAGCGTCGTAAAGAATAAACACCGAATGCAGCCCAGGCAGGCCACGGGCGCTGTTGTTCGGGAAGATGGAGACCGTTTTAACGCCAAGGCGCTTTCCCGGCTGCCAGGCAGGCATCAGCAGAAGTATTCCACTGTCACTGGCGGTATTGCCGGATATGGCATGGTTATGTCGTAACGGAACCTCGCAGCCTTCCTTGAAAAAAGTCTTCAAGTGTTTGAATCAGAATGTCGAAAGGCAGCTGAGCAGCTGTTTGGGTGTTGGTCAGGACGCGCATGCTATGCTCCACACAGGACCAGGATATTTTACTTATCCTGCTTATTTTTTCGTATGGGAAATTTTATATCGCAAAAGCAACATGCCCGTCCACTGCTTTGGCTCGACGGTTGCTGCGCGCTAATTACCTGCCATGACCTTAGAAAATCGCGAACCCGCTCCGGCGCTGCCTGCCCCAGAGCTCTCCAGCAGCGTGCTGGCAGCCAAACTTCGATTGCTCCGGCGCAATGCTGAGCTGACTCTTCAGCAGTTAAGCCGGCGCTGCGGGATCTCTGCGTCAGCGCTGTCGAAGATCGAAAATGGTCAGCTGTCACCGACTTACGAAAAGATTGCCGCACTGGCGCTGGGCCTGAATGTCGAGGTCGGGGAGCTTTTCAGTCCGACCGTCAAGGCCGCGCCTCTGGGCCGCCGAAGCGTCACCCGTCGACATCAAGGCGTAGCTCACCGTACCGATCAATACACCTATGAAATGTTGCACACGGACCTTGCGGATAAGCGCTTCATTCCATTGGTCACTACAGTGCGGGCGCATGACCGCGCTGAATTCACAAAACTGCTGAGTCATGACGGCGAAGAACTACTTTTTGTGCTGACCGGTGAAGTGATTCTGCACACAGAGGGGTACGAGCCTCTGCATATGAGCCCCGGGGACTCTTGTTATTTCGACAGTAGGATGGGGCACGCCTGCGTTTCTGGCACGGAAGAGGACGCAACCGTCTTGTGGGTCAGCTCCCATGCGAATATGCGTTAATGAGCCAGGGGCTTTGTGCTCGTTTCGCCGCGTTGTCGACGGCAGCGTCTTCAAGACCGAAGGACGCTCAATCTGACTTACGTGCACTGGCTTTATCTGCCTAATCAAGCCATCAATTACTGATCAAGTGACACGGCCTGTGTCTATCTCATTGCCGCCGCGCTGATGAACTAACAGGACCCCAACCTGGAGAAATTCACAATCGCCAGGATGGGGCCGTGTCCAATCAGTCGGCAGTGGCGACTGTATCGCTCGGGCTCCAACCACCGCCCAGGGCTTTGTACAGTTGGATTTCCCGGTTCAGCTGAAGCAAGTGGTCGCTGAGCAGTTGGCGCTGGGAGGCGAAGAGTTCGCGCTGGGCATCGAGCACGGTGAAATAGGTGTCCACGCCTTCGTCGTAACGCTGGCGTGCCAGTTGATAGTAAGCCTGGTTGTTGTCGACCAGATCACTCTGTGCCTGCACCTGTTCGCCGAAGGTGCCGCGCGCCGCCAAGCCGTCTGCGACCTCGCGGAAGGCGACCTGGATGCTCTTCTCATACTGGGCGACGTTGATGTCCTTGAGCACCTCGGCGTAGTCCAGGTTGGCTTTGAGCCGCCCGGCGGTGAAGAGCGGGATGTTGATCCGTGGCGCAAAGCTCCACAGGCCGGAGCCACCTTCGAACAGGCCGTCCAACTCACTGCTGGCCGTCCCGGCGGCGCCCGTCAGGCTGATGCTGGGGAAGAACGCTGCCCGCGCCGCACCAATATTGGCGTTGGCGGCCAGCAGGCGGTGTTCCGCCGCGCGGATATCCGGCCGGCGCAACAGCAGGTCAGCCGGCAGGCCGGCGGAGAATTCGGCAAGCAACGCCATGTCGGGCTTGCCGCTCTCGGGCAAGTCCGTTGGGATGTCGCTGCCGAGCAGGAGGCGCAGGGCGTTGCCATCTTCGGCGATAAGCCGGGTGAACAGCGCCTTCTGGGTCCGCGCCTGATCAACCAGGGTGCGTGCCTGGCGTACGTCGAGTTCCGAGGCAGTGCCCACTTCGGCACTGGATGTGATCAGCCCCAGGCTCTTCCGGTAGCTTTCCAGGGTGGCCTCGGTCAGCTCCAGCTGGGTCTGGTTGCTGCGCCAGCTGAAGTAGGCCGTGGCCACATCGCCGACCAGGGCGATATGCACACTGCGCTGCGCCTCTGCGGTGGCCAGGTATTCCTCCAATGCGGCACGGCTGAGGCTGCGGATGCGGCCGAAGACGTCCAGCTCGTAGGCGACGCCAAGCGACGCCTGGTACTGGCTCTGGATTCCCGACTCGCCGGTCGGTGACAGGTCCGCCGGCAGGCGCTGGCGCTGACCGCCGACACCGGCGTCGATAGTTGGCAACAGCTCGGAGCGTTGGATACGGTGCAGCGCTCGATAGGCTTCGACGTTAAGCGCCGCCTGGCGCAGGTCGCGGTTGTTGTCCAACGCCAGGCCGATCAACTGGCGCAACGCCGGGTCGCGGAAGAACGCCTGCCAGCTCAGTTCGGCGGCACTGCTGCCGCTCCCCTGAGCTTCGCCCTGCGGCCAGGCGGCCGCAATGGGCGCCTCGGGGCGCTCATAGTCAGGAATCAGGCTGCAGCCGCCCAGCACCAGGGCAACTGCGAGAGTCAGCGGCTTGAGTCTCATACGGATTCTCCTTCGGTAACCGCCGGCGCTTTCTTGAAGCCCTCGAACAGTTTGACCACCACCACGTAGAACAGCGGTACGAAGAACACCGCGAGCACCGTGGCGGTGATCATCCCGCCGACCACGCCGGTGGCTACCGAGTGCTGGCTGCCGGCACCGGCGCCGGTGGCGAGTGCCATCGGCAGCACGCCGAAGGTGAAGGCCAGCGACGTCATGATGATCGGCCGCAAACGCAGCTTGGCGGCTTCGATGGCGGCTTGGGCCAGCGGCATGCCTTGCTTCTCGTAAAGCTCCTTGGCGAACTCGATGATCAGGATGGCGTTCTTCGCCGCCAGACCGACGGTGGTCATCAGGCCGATCTGGAAGTACACGTCAGCGTTCAGATCGCGTCCCAGGGTGGCGATCACCGCACCGAGGATGCCCAGTGGCACCACCAACATCACCGATACCGGCACCGACCAGCTCTCATAGAGGGCGGCCAGGCAGAGGAACACGATCAGTATGGTCAAGGCGTAAAGCATGGGAGCCTGGTCGCCGGTCTGGATTTCCTCGTACGACAGGCCGGTATAACTCAAGCCGATGCCCGGTGGCAGCTGCTGCATGATCTCGGCAATGGCGATCATCGCATCGCCAGTGCTGTAGCCGGGCATCGGCTCGCCGAGGATCTCCACCGAGGAAATGCCGCCGTAGCGTTCCAGCTTGGGCGAACCGAACACCCATTCGCCGCTGGCGAAGGCCGAGAACGGCACCATCTCACCAAGGGCATTGCGCACGTACCACTTGTCGAAGTCTTCCGGCGAGATGCGCGAAGTGTCCTCACCCTGGATGTAGACGCGCTTAACCCGGCCCGCGTCGATGAAGTCGTTGACGTACATCGAGCCCCAGGCCGCGGTCATGGTTTCGTTGATCGCCGCGATGCTGACCTGCAGCGCCTGCGCTTTCTCATCGTTAATGTTGACCTGGAACTGTGGCTCGTCGTCCTTGCCGTTGGGCCGCACCGCGCGCAGCTTCGGATGCTCGTTGGCCAGCTGCAGGAACTGATTACGTGCTTCCATGAGCGCCTCGTGGCCGAGGCTCGCACTGTCCTGTAGGTAAAGGTCGAAGCCCATGGCGTTGCCCATTTCCAGGATCGCCGGTGGCACGAAGGCCATCACCGTGGCGTCCTTGATTTGCGCAAAGCGCTTGTTGGCACGCTCAGCCATGCTGAATACGTCCTGGCCCTCAGCGCCACGCTCGCTCCAGTCTTTGAGCATGACCAGGCCCAGCCCCGAGTTCTGACCGCGACCGGCGAAGTTGAAGCCGTTGACGGTCAATGCTGAGTTCACCAATTCGGCTTCTTCTTTCAGCAGGTAGTCCTTAACCTCCGTCAGAACCGCTTCGGTGCGTTCGGCCGACGCGTTCACCGGCATGCGCACCTCGACCATCATCAAGCCTTGGTCTTCATTGGGCAAAAAGGCCTTGGGAATTTGGCTGAACAGGTAGCCCGTACCAGCGGTGATCAGCGCGAAGGCCAGCAGGTAGCGTCCGCGGTGCTTGAGCATGCCGCCAACGCCGCGCTCGAAGCGCGCTGTACCGCGGTCGAAGGTACGGTTGAACCAACCGAAGAAGCCTTTTTTCTCGTGATGGGCATCGCCTTTGGGCGACCTGAGGATGGTGGCACACAGCGCTGGGGTGAAAATCAGCGCAACCAGCACCGATAGGCCCATGCAGACGACGATGGTGACGGCGAACTGCTTATAGATGATGCCCGCCGAACCGCCGAAGAACGCCATGGGCACGAACACCGCCGACAGCACCATGCCAATGCCGATCAGCGCGCCGGATATCTGCCCCATGGATTTGCGTGTGGCTTCCATTGGCGACAGACCTTCTTCGTGCATCAGGCGCTCGACGTTTTCCACCACCACAATGGCGTCGTCCACCAGCAGGCCGATGGCCAGCACCATGGCGTACATGGTCAGCACGTTGATGCTGATGCCGAAGTAGGGCAGCAAGGCGAAGGCGCCGAGCAGCACAACGGGCACCGCCAGGGTCGGAATCAGCGTCGCGCGGAAGTTCTGCAGAAACAGGAACATCACCAGGAACACCAGAACAACGGCCTCCACGATGGTGGCCACCACGGAACTGATCGAGGCTTCTACCACCGGCGTGGTGTCGTAGGGATAGAGCACCTCGACGCCTTCCGGCAGATAGGCTTTCTGCTGCTCCATCACGGCTTTCACCGCGTCTACGGTTTCCAACAGGTTACCGCCGCTGGCCAAGCGCAAGGCCAGACCGGCTGAGGGGATGCCGTTGTAATTGCTGGAAATGGAGAAGTTGTCGGCGCCCAGCTCGACGCGGGCCACGTCCTTGACGCGAACCTGCGCGCCATCGGCCTTGACCTTAATGAGCACTTCCTCGAACTCCGCCGCCGTGGTCATGCGGGTCTTGCCCAGTACGGTGGCGTTGAGTTGCACGCCGCGACGGGTCGGCAGGCCGCCGAGCTGGCCAGACGACACCTGTACGTTCTGCTCACGAATAGCCGCAGCCACATCGCCTGGGGTCAGCTGATAGCTATTGAGTTTGGCCGGGTCGAGCCAGATGCGCATGGCATTCGGTGAGCCGAACACTTGGAAGTCGCCCACGCCATTGATGCGCGAAATCGGATCCTGCAGCTGCGCAGAAATCAGGTTGCCAAGGTCGAAGTTGTCCAGCTTGCCGGTGTTGTCCAGCAGGCCGATGATCAGAAAGAAGTTCTTCTGGTACTTCACCACCCGTAGGCCTTGGCGCTGCACTTCCTCCGGCAGCCTGGGCGTCGCCAGCTGCAGTTTGTTCTGCACCTGGACCTGGGCGATATCCGGATTCGTGCCCTGCTCGAAGGTCACAATGATGCTCATGCTACCGTCGGAACTGCTTTCGGCGGACATGTAGAGGAAGCCGTCGAGGCCGCTGAGCTGCTGCTCTATGACCTGCACCACGGTGTCTTGCACCGTCTGCGCCGAGGCGCCGGGGTAGTTGGCCGAGATGGCGACTGCCGGGGCGGCGATATTCGGGTACTGGCTAATGGGCATGTTTACCAGCGACAACGCACCCGCGAGCATGGCGACGATGGCCAGCACCCAGGCGAAGATCGGCCGGTCAATAAAAAAACGGGACATGAACCTCTAGCTCCTCAGTTGGCCGCGGCAGTGGATTTCGGGCCGAACTCGGCAACCAGTTCGACGTTCGTTGCCTCTACCGGCTTGACCGTGATGCCGTTGCGAGCGCGCTGGGTGCCTTCGGTGATCACGCGTTCGCCGTCGGCTACGCCCTTGCCAATCAACCAGGCGTTGCCAACCGTGCGCAGGGTTTCGACTTCACGGCGCTCGACGCTGTTGTCCGGCTTGACCACCCAGACACTGGGTACGCCACGGGTATCGCGGCTCACCGCCTGCTGTGGCACCAGAATCGCGTCCTGCTGGGTACCTTCCTGGAGCAGCGCATGCACAAACATGCCGGGCAGCAGCTTGCGATCCGGGTTGGGGAACTCGGCGCGCAGGGTCACCGAACCCGTGGTGGGGGCAACACTGACCTCGGAGAACTTCAGGGTTCCCGACAATGGGTAAGCGCTGCCGTCGTCCAGCGTCAGGCTGACCTGCGCCTGATCTTCGCCGGAACGCTGCAAACGCCCGGACTCCAGCGCACGGCGCAACTCCAGCAGCTTGGTGACCGGCTGGTTGACGTCGACGTAGATCGGATCGAGTTGGGTGACTGTGGACAGTTCCTGGGCCTGGCTGTTGGTTACCAGTGCGCCCTCGGTGACCGCAGAACGACCGATGCGCCCGGAAATCGGCGCCAGCACCTTGGTGTACTGCACGTCGATGCGCGCCACCTGAGCCACTGCCTGAGCCTGCTTCCAGGCTGCCAGGGCGTCGTCGTACTGCTGGCGGCTGACCGCGTTGGTCTTGAGCAGGCGCTCGTAACGCCTGGCCAGGTTCTGGGCAGTCACCAAGTTGGCCTCTGCTCTAGACAACACGGCCTCATAGGTGCGCGGGTCGATCTGGTAAAGCTGCTGGCCCTTCTTGACCTCGGAGCCTTCGGTGAACAGGCGCTGCTGCACGATACCGGCGACTTGCGGGCGAACCTCGGCGATACGGTAGGCCGAGGTCCGGCCCGGCAGATCAGTCGTCAGGGTCAGCGGCTTTGCCTGCAGGGTATACACGCCAACCTCAGGCGCTGGCGGGGCACTGGCCACAGGTTCCCCTTCCGAGCAGCCGGCCAACAGCAGCAGGGCCGTCAGGGGAAGTATCTGCCGCGCACGCAGTGCTTTTGAGTGTTTCACCTGTTTATCTCCTTGGAACGCACAAAGGTCATGTATCGCAATATGGTTTAGTGTATCACTATGCGGTTAATCCCAATCAAGATAAAACTGGCTGGGGGTGAGCAAGTACGCCCTTACCGTCCGGTTATAGGTGTGGCCGTCGGGCTGCAGGCCAGCGTTGTAGCTGGCATCTACGGCAGGTCCGCTGGACAATGGCGGCGGCACGCATGGCGCGTAGGCACAGAATAAGAGAGGACCCAATGACGCAAACTGACCAAGCCAGCGAAGGCGGCAAGCACGTCGGCATTCAAGTGATTGCCCGAGCGGCTGCCGTGATGCGAGCCCTGGGCAACCACCCGCAAGGGTTGAGCCTCGCCGCCATCGCTCAGGTCGTCGACCTGCCGCGCTCGACGGTGCAGCGCATCATCAATGCCCTGGAAGAGGAGTTGCTCGTCGAAGCGTTGGGTCCTGGCGGCGGCTTTCGTCTCGGCCCTGCGCTCGGGCAACTGATCAATCAGGCGCAGACGGACATCATTTCGCTGGTCAGGCCCCACCTGATCGCGCTCTCGGAACAGCTCCAGGAATCGACTTGCCTGTCTTCGTTGGCCGGCGATAAAACCTATGTGCTGGATCGCATCGTTGCTGAGCGCGAATTGCGCGTGGTCTTCCCCATCGGCATCAACGCGCCAGCGACCGCCACCGCCAGTGGCAAGCTATTGCTGGCCGAGTTAAGCGAAGAGGCGGTGCGCGCCTTACTGCCTGATCCCTTGCCCGTGTTCACCCCCCTGACCCTGACGCGCGAGGCGCTGTTTGAGCAACTGGTGGAGATCAAGGCATGCGGGTTCGCGGTTGACCGGGGCGAGTACATCGAGGGGCTGTGTTCCTTTGCCGTGTTGCTGGATACCTACCTGGGCCGCTACACCATTGCCATAGTCGCCCCATCGACACGCATGGTGTCGCGCAGCGAACAATTCCAACAGGCGCTGCTGGCGTGCAAACACAATATCGAGCGGGCGATCGGGCGCACCCCGGCAAAGTCGTAAGGGCAAACCGAATACGGCCAGAAAGACTGCGGTTGAAGCAGCAAAAATCGAAAGAGAGTGCGCGAGGTTGTGGGGGGGACGTGTTTCTCGTGATGCTCTTTATAAGACCACGCTTGCGCAGGTCACGCCGCCATCGATGGCGAGCAGATACCCAACGGCTGGCAGATTAAAACCGACTGACGGCAGACGTCGCGATAGCGTTGCTGCTGTTTTATCAAAAGCTGGCGATGGTCTTGGGGCATCAAACGCCCGGTTAGCCGCATGAGTTCGATGTTGCGTTGAGCTTGTCGCTCCTTGCGGTGAGAATCTCGGAACCCATAGCAAGGGTTTATTTGGGCGGTTACACGCACTGGGTTTACTTCAGCGACTTTTGATGGTGAGCGCCTAGGGTTACCCCAGCGCTCACCATCACTCAATTATTCACGTGTTGAACCGCTATCTGCGCCGCAAAAAGCGTGTTGACTGGCTTAGCCGGCCATGCGTTTGAGCGTGTCATCCTTCTTGACGAAGTGGTGAAACAGCGCCGCACCTATATGACCCACCACCAGTGCCAGCAGCAGCCAAGCCAGTGGCGAGTGCAGGTTGCCGAGGCTGATCAGCCAGTCGGTTTTCAAGCCGGTTTTGGCGAGCAGTTGTACGCCAAAGACCTTTAGGCCGTAACCGTTGCCGAGCATCACACACAGGCCGGTGAGGGGCATCAGCAGCATGCTGGCATAGAGCAGGCCATGCCCGGCTTTGACCAGCGGCGCAGTTGGGCCGACAGGCTGCGGACGTTGTTGCCGCTGGCTCAGCGCCCAGAGCAAGCGCACTCCGATCAGTATCAGCAGCAGGCTGCCGATGGAAACATGCCAGGGCACCAGGGTCTGGCCGATCCAATGTTCACCATCGTTAATGCGGTCGCCCAATTTGAGCAGTTGCCAGCCGATCAACAGGGCCATGGCCCAATGCAGAAGCCGAGAAATACCGCCATAACGCTGGGCTGAATCATTCATGTTGCTCTCCTTGTACTACGGGTAAGGTCACGGCGCCTGCCGGTCCCAGGTAAATTCGGGTAACGGCGCGGCCGCCATGCGTTGTAAATGCTCACCTACGATTGTTTGCAGGCGCAAAAGTTGCTCGCTGTCAGCGGCCTGCACGCGCACATGCAAGCCGCCTTGCTGGGCTTCAAGCACGCAGGGGCCCAGGCCAAGCTGAATTTCACCGCGCTGCTCGTCAAAGCTGACCGGGAACTTGTGGCTCCAGTGCTTACACAGCCGCGTGATCAGTCGTTGTGGATTGTCTGTGGTGATCTGTGCAGTTGAGCTCAACATGCTAAAACTCCTCTAGGTTCGCCCTCGTCGGCGGCTGCACGACGAGGGCGAGGGGATGTCAGGCAATGCTTTCGACGATACCGCCTTCGACCCGCAAGGCTGAACCCGTCGTTGCGCTGGCCTGGGGCGAGGCGGCATAGACGCAGAGGTTGGCGACTTCCTCGGGGCTGGCAAAGCGGCGGATCAGGCTCGATGGGCGATTCTCGACGAGGAACAGCGCTTCCATTTCTGTCGCCGACACGCCGCGCTCGCGCGCCATGTTTTCGATAAAAGCGATAGCGCCCTCGGTACGGGTTGGCCCCGGCAGGATAGTGTTGACGGTCACGCCGCTGCCGGCCAATACCTTGGCCAGGCCACGCGAAAGGCCCTGCAGGGCGGCCTTGCTGACGCCGTAGTGGAGCATTTCGCTGGGAATGTTTAGCGCCGACTCGCTGGAGATGAACTGAATCCGCCCCCAGCCGCGCGCTTGCATGCCCAGGGCGTAATGGCGAGCCAAACGCACGCCGCTCAGCACGTTGATCTGGAAGATCTCCTCCCAGTCCGCGTCGCTGATGTCGAAGAACGCCTTGGCGCCGTAAACCCCCAAGTTATTGACCAGGATGTCGGCCTGCGGCTCGGTACTGATCAGCGCCTGGCAGCCCTCTGCGGTGCCCAGGTCGGCGACCACGCCGCGCGCTTGAGCGCCGGCCTGGGTGGGGCGTAGCTGGTTCAGTGCGGCATCGACGTGGTCCTGTTGGCGGCCACAGATGACGACGCTCGCGCCAGCTTCGGCCAGCCCCTTGGCAATGGCCAGGCCGATCCCCCCTGTGGAGCCGGTGACAATCGCGGTTTTACCGGAAAGGTTGATGATCATGGGTAACTCCTGTTGAAACTAGCCAAAACGGAAGGCCGACAGTGCGGTTTCCATCACGTGGTCGGTGAAGATGCAGTGGCCGGCGTCGTCACCGGCCGCGCCTGCCGCCAGCATCAGCGGCAAAAGATGCTCCTCGGCACGCGGCGGATGGCACAACCGCGCTGAGGGCGCTTGTGCCCAGTCGACCAGGGCTTGCTCGCGTTGCAACGGCGGGGACTCAACCGCTTGGACCAGCCAGCGGTCGAAGGTCTCGGAAATCGGTCCGAAACGTGGGTCGCCATAACCGCGCATGTTGTGGAAGCTCATGCCGCTGCCGACGATCAGCACACCTTCGTCACGCAATGACGCCAGCGCGCGTCCGGCGTGCAGATGCACTTGCGGGTCTAAATTATGGCGCAGCGACAGTTGCACCACGGGAATGTCGGCGCCCGGGAACATCAATTTGAGCGGGATGAACATGCCGTGATCGAAGCCTCGCGTGGGGTGCTGTTGCGCGGGCAGGTGCGCCTGGCCGAGCAGCTCACTGATACGCGCCGCTAAGTGGGGCGCACCGGGGGCCGGGTAGGTCAGCTCGTAGGTGTGCTCAGGGAAGCCGTTGTAGTCGTAAATCAGTGCCGGTTGTGCGCCGCTGGTCACGCTGAATGTCGGCTCCAGCCAGTGAGCCGAGACCATCACGATGGCCGTCGGGCGCGCGGGCAGGGTAGCGGCCAGGTTTTTCAGAAAGTCGGCCATGCGGTTCCATGCGGTGGGCGGGCTCCAGTCCATAAAGAAGCAAGGCCCCGCACCATGGGGCACGAACAGCGTTGGCATCCGGGTGTTGTTGTGAGTGGTCATGGTCACTTACCGCACGGTTAATTCAGGTGCAGAGAGTATCGCTTGAATCATTTACATTGATAATCCATCAAATAATGCGTTTACTTCCTGCTAATAAGAGGAAATAGACATGCTCGACCGTGTCACTGGTATGCGCATCTTCGTTCGGACAGTCAGCGCCGGCAGCTTTTCTGCTGCGGGCCGGCAGATGGGGATATCGCCGGCGATGGCCACCAAACATGTGGATGCGCTAGAAGATCACCTGGGAGTCAAACTGCTGCACCGGACCACGCGTCGCCTGAGCCTGACCGAGGCCGGCGGTGATTATCTGGAGGCTTGCCTGCGCATTTTGCCCGAGATCGACGAAGCCGAAGCCAGCGTCGCCTCGCAACGGGTCGAGGCACGCGGCTTGCTGCGCATGAGTCTACCGCTGTCGTTCGGGAGTCGTTTTATCGCGCCGTTGCTGCCGGCCTTCAACCGGCGGCATCCGGCGCTGAATATCGAGTTGGGGCTGACCGACAGCCGGGTCGACCTGGTTGATGGCGGCTGGGACCTGGCTGTGCGTATCGGCCGATTGGCCGACAGCCCATTGCGGGCACGCAAGTTGGGTGATTGCGCGATGTTGGTTTGTGCCGCGCCGAGTTATCTCGACGACCATGGCGTACCTCGGCGAGTGGCCGAGTTGGCCCAACATAATTGCCTGGGCTACACCCTGTCGTCCTGGGCCGGGGGCAAAGAATGGGCGTTTGGCCACGATGGCAGTGTGCGCGTGGCGATCAGGGGGGATCTTGCTGCCAATAATGGCGACGTGCTGCTGGCCGCTGCGGTGGCAGGCCAAGGGGTGATTTATCAGCCGGACTTTATTGTGGCCGACGCGCTACAGCACGACCAACTGATTGCCCTGCCGCTCGATCATCCGCCTTATGCCCCAGGAGGAATTTATGCTGTGTATCCGCAGGACCGTCGCCCGCCCGCCAAGGTACGGCTGATGATCGATTATCTTGCCGAGGCATTCGCTCAGGCCCCCGGATTGCCGCGTGCGTTAGCCGCTGATTGATAAACGCCCCCGCGCCGCATCGATTGGCTGGCTCTGTAACTGTGCTGGGCTTTGGGGCGGCTACGCAGGTTCAACGCGGAAAATAAATCCATGCGTTTTGCCCGTCGCCCGCGCCAAGATTGAATACACTGTGCGCCCGATTATCCCGGGCCATCACGATGGCTGCACCGTACAAGGACCTCGTCTCCATGGCTTCCCCAGATAAACAGCAAAAACGCGCCAGGCGGGCTAAAGCCAAGGCTAAACTGAACCGTTCGGGCCAATCCAAAGCCCATGTGGTGCATCCGCTGCTGGCCAATCCGTTGATCAACGAGCCGTTCGATGATGTCGAAATTGACCTGAGCACCTTCGACTTCAAAGACATCGAAGAGAACGGCTTCGACCCGGCGCACTTCGACGATCTGTTCCAAACGATGAAAGCTGCCGAAGGCATCAGCCTGCTGGCGATGTGCTTGGTGTTCCTGCAATACCCGGTGTTGGAGCTGGTGGTCGCTGAGGAAACGGAAGACGCCGCCACCGACTTTATGATGGGCCTGCTGATCACCTATCGCGGGATCTTCCATGATGAAGACGAAGACACGGCAGTCGAGTGGATCGGCGGCGACACCTTCCAGCATGCCTACAACGAAGCATCGATGATCCTGCAGCAGAAGAATGCGCGCGGCACCCCAGGCGCTCGCGCATAAAAAATAAGACCGACAGCGGCGCTGAACCGTCGGTTACACACAGCTGCATGAGCCGCCGCAGCCTTGCTCTTGCACAGGCGGTTAAATGTCGCGAAACAGGTCGTGGGCGTTGAGCAGGCTGTAGGCAATTTCCGGGCGTTTTTCCAGGCCGCGGCGGATGGCGGTGGGAATGGCCAGGCGGGTTTTGCGGCACAGGCCTGGCAGCTCGGCGATATGGATGCCGATACCGCGCATGCTGCGCACTTCGTTAAAGCCCGGTGCAACTGTCAGGTGGATGCCGAGTTGTTCGTGCAGCCGCCGTTGCATCTTTTCCAGGTCGCTCAGGCTTTCAAGGTTTTCCAGCCGCTCAAGCAGGCGCTTTTCTTCTGCGCGGGTGAGCAGCAGGATGCGCAAGTCGTTGCCTAATGTATCCAACAGCTGCTCGCGGCCGCAGTCGCAGACGCCGGGCGGGCAGGGTTGGCGCAGCGGAGGGGTGCTGGTCATGGCCCGATCATAGCCAGCTGGGTGGGCGTTTGCCCATCTCAGGCATAGACAAATAATGCATTGGGTGGATAATCCGCCACACCACCTGTGCTGAAGACCACCTCGCACCATGTCCAAAACCCTGCGTACTGCCCTGATCTGGATGCTAATGCTCGCCCTCCCGGCGCAGAGCATGGCCGCCATCAGCATGCAGTTATGTGCGGTTTCGCAGCAGAGCGACGTAGCCGGCCAGGTTGCGCCACAAATGGCCGCGCATCACCCGGGCGCGATGCAGATGACTCAGGCTACTGAGGCCTCTGCCACCCGCGCGCATCACACCAGCGAGCAGTCCAGCAATACTGCCCCCGTCAGCGATAACAGCCTGTGCAGCCTCTGCGCTTTTTGTGTCGGTGCGGTGGCGTTGAGCGCCGTTGTCGTCACCAGTCCGCCGCAACATGCCGCTGAGCCGTCCTTGGCTCGTCTGCAGCAGTTTGTCGGCTTTATCGCCGAAACCCCCGATAGACCCCCACGCCTGTTTCTCGCCTAAGCCAAACCGCGCGTTGATCTGCCCGCTGTAGCGATTGCTGTGGCTCGCACGATGCGTATTGAGCTATTCGCCGGTGTTCGCCTGTTCTGCGCAGGCGCACCGTTGCACGCGAGAGTATTTGATGATGCGTTTTCCCTTAATTCGCCGGCCGGTGTTTACCTGCCTGGCGTTGCTGATGCTGCCACTGCGCAGCTGGGCCGAGCTGCCCAACCCGCTTAATGGCGAGGCCGTCACGCCGGCCTTGCACTATCAATCACCGCTCAAGGCCTATCAGGGTTTTAGTGAGCAACCGCTGAGTGACTGGCCCGAGGCTAATGAGCGGGTTGCTCGCATCGGCGGCTGGCGTACCTATGCGCAGGAACCTTGGACTCAACCTGCGGATAACGCGGCCATGCCATCTGCTGAGCCAGCGGCGACTAACCCGCATAGCCAGCATGGAGGAATGTCCCATGAGTGATTTTTCACGGGTTGTGCGGGCTGGGCTGTGCGCCGTTGTTGTGCTGCTCGGTGGTTGCGCCAGCTTTACCCCGGATGGTGGCTTCACGGCAGTCGAGCAGGCAGGCCAGCAACTGGACAAACAGGTGACGTGGGTGAAAACCCCCGAGCAACGCAGCCAGGTCGACGAACGGGTGAGTGAGTTACTCGCGCAGCCGCTTAGCGTGGAGGCGGCGGTGCAGGTTGCCCTGTTGAATAACCGTGGCCTGCAGGCGAGCTTTGATGCGCTGGGGATCAGCGAGGCGGAGCGGGTGCAGGCAGGGCGTATCCCTAACCCGGGCTTCTCCTTCGGTCGCCTGGAAAAAGGCAGTGAGGTGGAGTACGAGCGCGGGCTGCATATCAACCTGGCACGCTTGATCGCCATGCCGTTGACCTCGGGTATGGAAGCCAAACGCTTCGAGCAGATGCAGCGCCAGACTAGCCTGGCGCTGTTCGAGCTAGCCACGCAAACGCGCAAGGCCTGGTATCGCGCGGTGGCTGCGCAGGAAAGCCTGGGCTTTATGCAGCAGGTGGTGGACTCCGCGGAGGCGGGTGCCGAGCTGGCGCGGCGCTTGGCGGCAGTGGGCAATTACAGCCTGCTGCAGCAGGCGCAGGAGCAAAGTTTCTATGCCGATGCCGGGCTTAACCTGATCCGCGCCGAGCAGGCGCGG
The DNA here is from genome assembly GCF_034653255.1 of Pseudomonas spirodelae. NCBI lineage: Bacteria > Pseudomonadati > Pseudomonadota > Gammaproteobacteria > Pseudomonadales > Pseudomonadaceae > Pseudomonas > Pseudomonas spirodelae. Next base: position 33,857 of record NZ_JAYEET010000003.1, read on the forward strand.
GTGCAGACGCGCGAGCAGTTAACCCGCTTGCTCGGGTTGTGGGGCGAGCAGCTCGACTTCCGCTTACCTGAGCGCCTGCCGCAATTGCCGGCAACGGCCGAGCCATTGCCCGATGTTGAGCGCCTGGCCATGAGTCAGCGCTTGGATATTCAGGCCGTGCGCCTGGATGCTGAGCGTCTGGCCAGCAACTTGGGGCTGAGCAAGACCACGCGCTTTATCAATGTGCTGGAGCTGGGCCTGGTGAATAACCGCTCCAATCAGGAGCCGACTCAGCGTGGCTATGAGATCAGCGTCGAGTTGCCGCTATTCGACTGGAGTGGGGCCAAGGTGGCCAAGGCCGAGGCGCAGTACCGGCAAATGCTCAACCGTGCTGCCGAGACGGCAATCAATGCGCGCTCGCAAGTGCGCGAGGCTTATTTGGGTTACCAGGCCAGCCATGACATTGCCCGGCATTACCGCGACGAGGTGCTCCCGCTGCGTGCGCGCATCGCCGAGGAAAACGTCCTGCAGTACAACGGCATGTTTATCAGCACCTTTGAGCTACTGGCCGATGCGCGCAAGCAGATCCTCGCGGTCGATGGCTACCTGCAGGCGCAGCGCGACTTCTGGATCGCCAACGCCGATTTGCAGATGGCCATGCAGGGTGCGCCGAGCTTGCCCTCCACTGTGGCGACCACTGCTGTTGCCGACGAGCCCGCTGGGCACTGATCAAGGAATTATTCCCATGGTTTCACGACGTGATTTTTTCCTCGGTGCCAGCGCTATCACGGCCGCTGTCGCCACTTCTGCGGTTAGCCGGGTGTCACTGGCGGGCATTCCCGAGGCGGTGTCGCAAAGCAGCGCCGACACCATGCCGCCGCTGCAGCCGCAAAACGGTCGGCCTTACAACCCGGTGGTCACCCTCAATGGCTGGACGCTGCCTTGGCGCATGAACAACGGCGTCAAGGAGTTCCACCTGGTCGCCGAGCCGGTGGTGCGCGAGTTGGCACCTGGCTACAAGGCCCATCTGTGGGGCTACAACGGCCAATCGCCGGGGCCGACTATTGAAGTGGTGGAGGGCGACCGGGTGCGCATCTTCGTCACCAACAAATTGCCTGAGCACACCAGTATCCACTGGCATGGCCAGCGCCTGCCCAATGGCATGGACGGCGTATCGGGTTTGACCCAGCCGGCGATTCCGGTGGGGAAAACCTTCGTTTACGAGTTCGAAGCACGCCGCCCCGGCACCTTTATGTACCACCCGCATGCCGACGAAATGACCCAGATGGCCATGGGCATGATGGGCTTTTGGGTCACCCACCCAAAGAGCCATCATCCGCTGATCAGCGAAGTGGATCGGGATTTCTGCTTTTTGCTCAATGCCTATGACATCGAGCCGGGCGCTTACACGCCAAAAATCATGACCATGCTCGACTTCAACCTGTGGACCTTTAACAGCCGCATTTTTCCCGGCATTGATCCGCTGGTGGTGCGGCAGAACGACAAGGTGCGCCTGCGGGTCGGCAACCTGACCATGACCAATCACCCCATCCATTTGCATGGTCACGAGTTTGAGGTGACTGGCACCGATGGTGGGCCGACACCTGTGGGCGCGCGTTGGCCTGAGGTCACCACCGACATCGCGGTGGGGCAAATGCGCCAAGTCGAGTTTCTCGCCGATGAGGAGGGCGACTGGGCATTTCATTGCCACAAGAGCCACCACACCATGAACGCCATGGGCCATGACGTGCCGACGCTGATCGGTGTGGACCACCGTGAAATGACGCGCAAGATCGCCAAAATAATCCCTGACTACATGGTGATGGGTGAGCGCGGCATGGCCGATATGGCGGAAATGCAGATGCCGCTGCCGGCCAACACCGCGCCGATGATGACCGGTGACGGCCCCTTCGGCTCGGTAGAAATGGGCGGCATGTTCACCATGCTCAAAGTGCGCAAAGACCAACCGGCCGGTGATTACCGCGATCCGGGCTGGTTCAAGCATCCAGCTGGCAGCGTGGCGTATGAATGGACCGGTGAGGTGGCCAAGCCGGCGCGCTCAACCGCGGCAGGTGGGCAGTCGATGCCGCTTAAACAGCCGCTCGCTGAGCCGGTTGAAGTACAGGTGCGTAAGCCCGGCAGCCATGCCGAACATTGAGACGCAAAAGTTTGTGGGCGGGGCCGGGCGGTGTACTGCTTTAGCCGCGCCCAGTCGAATTCGTACTTAAGAGGAAGTGGATTAATGCAGCAGATAAAACCTTTGTCCTTGGCGCTGGCTCTGATTGGCTTACTGGCCAGTGGCGCGGTGCTGGCTCACAGCGACCAGCATGCTATGCAGCACAGCATGATGGTGGTTAAGGAGCAAAAGCCCTGGGGCATTGCCGGTGATCGTGAGCAGGTCACGCGCACCATCAAGATTGGCATGAGCGATCAGATGCGCTTTAGCCCTGATCAGTTGCAGATCAAACAAGGCGAAACCATCCGCTTTGTGCACCGCAACGAGGGCCAGTTAATGCACGAGTTTGTGCTCGGCACTCAGGCCGATCTGGATGCGCACGCCGCGATGATGGCCAAATTTCCCGGTATGCAGCACGACGAGCCTTACATGGCCCACGTTGGGCCGGGCCAGGGCGGGGAAATCATCTGGACCTTTAATCGTGCCGGTGAGTTTGATTTCGCCTGCCTGATCGCCGGCCATTACCAGGCTGGCATGGTCGGCAAGATTCGCGTGTTGGCCGAATAAACCTTTAACCAAGCAAGAGGATTAACGATGAAAAATCTACTCAGTGTTATCGCCCTAACCAGCCTGTTGGCCGGCCCTGTCATGGCCAGCGAGCAAGCTGACGCGCCCGCCACTAGCAGTGCGGCGGCCACCAGCCAAGGTGAAGTACGCAAAATTGATACGGCCAACCAGAAGGTGACGCTGCGCCACGGCCCACTGGCCAACCTGGGCATGCCGCCGATGACCATGGTGTTTAAGGTGCAGGACGCCGCTCAGCTTGAGGGGCTCAAGGTCGGCGACAAGGTGAGTTTTGTTGCGCAGCAGCAGGGCAGCCAGTTCGTTGCAAGCGAGTTACAGGCTGTGCAGCCTTAATGGATTAATCGGGGCCGTTGCGGCCCCGATTACCTGATCAGACAGCGGCGAAGCGCTCGTTAAGGTAGGCGATGATTGCCTTGGACTCGTACAGCCAGGTGCTCTGGCCGTTCTCTTCGATGCGCAGACACGGCACTTTGATCTTGCCGCCTTGCTGTTCCAAGTCGCTGCGCGCTTGGGCGTCGTTCTTCGCGTCGCGCAGGGCAACCGGTACATTGAGTTTGTGCAAGGTGCGGCGGGTTTTTACGCAGAACGGGCAGGCGTGGAATTGATACAACGCCAGATTGGCGGCGCTTTTTTCAACCGCCGTTTGCGCCTCAGGGGTTCGTTTGAGTTTGGCTGGGCGGCTGATCCAGTCGAGGAAGATGATCAACTGGCCGAGGCCGATGCGCAGTGCCTTGATAATCATGCTGAAGCAAACCTTGGGTCGATAAACACGGGCGCGCAGCTTACCCGAGTTTGCGCCACTGGCGTAGGCGCTGGCCTGGGTCTAAGCCGAACGGCATAATTTACGGCCTGATGCGCACCCAACCAGAGTGCGTACATGCCACCTCGCGAGTGCCTGATGAAGCCCGAAGATCTGCTGTTGCTGGTAACCCGTGAAATGCCCTTCGGCAAATACAAAGGTCGCTTACTTGCCGACCTTCCCGGCAATTACCTTAACTGGTTCGCTCGCGAAGGTTTCCCCCAAGGTGAAATCGGCCGATTGTTGGCGCTGATGCAGGAAATTGATCACAACGGCTTGTCAGGGCTGCTGGATCCATTGCGCACTAAGCCGCGTGTACCGTTTAACGGTCACTAAACCTAGAAAAAAATTGCTCGCTTCCATAGCCTTAACTTATTGATGTCAATAGATTTTATCAATAGTATTGGCGCCTGCTCCAATATACCCATGCAGTTTATGTGCTTTTTAGGTGATTTTGTATACAATTGTTTCGGGCTTGTCTGCCCGTTTGAGTGCTGGGCGCAGCAGCCGGCGTTCAGCTTCTACCCTCTGCGCTCATGGTCCTGAGGCTTGCGCTAGACCAAGGCTGCAGGTGACACGCCGCAGGCTTATCGGGCCCTTGCTTCACCGCCTAGGTCTAGAGCTCTTAGGGCGATTGCCTGCTGTTTTGCGGGCTTTCACTGGACCGCCAGCCTTTGCTGCGATCCGTTGCTTTTCCCCTATCAAGCTGTTTAGCCCGCAGCAGCTTTTCAGTGACTCGATCTCGACATGGACTTCCTTGATCCCACTAAGTGCCTAGCACACGGATTGCGCCGTTGCTGGTGCGGGTGTGTTGTTGCCGCTGACCGAAAACTGACCCAGTAGAGGCTGTTCTGCCGACTGAAAACTGACCCAGGTGTTCAACTGCTTCTGCTCAATTTTTGAGCAGGAGAACACAGGGTGATCAGTATGGAAATGATGGGCAAAATTCGCCGGATGTATTTCCGCGACAAGCTGTCGCTGCATGAGATAGCCAAGCGCACCGGGTTGGCGCGCAACACGATTCGCAAGTGGGTCAGAGCACCTGAGGCCAAGCCGCCGGTCTACCAACGCCGCGCGATCTTCAACAAACTCAGCCTTTTTCACGCCACGCTGGAGCAGGCGCTAAAAGCCGATTCGCTGCGGCCCAAGCAACAGCGGCGCAGTGCCAAGGCGCTGTTGGCGCAAATCAAAGCCGAAGGTTATGACGGTGGCTACAGCCAGCTCACCGCGTTTATCCGTGCCTGGCGAGGGGGACAGGGCAAGGCGTCGCAGGCCTTTGTGCCGCTGACCTTTGCTCTTGGCGAGGCGTTTCAGTTTGACTGGAGCGAGGAAGGCTTGCTGGTCGGCGGCATTTACCGGCGTATGCAGGTGGCACATCTGAAGCTGTGTGCCAGCCGTGCGTTCTGGCTTGTGGCGTATCCGAGCCAGGGCCATGAGATGTTATTTGACGCCCATACACGCTCGTTCGGCTCCTTGGGCGGCGTGCCGCGCCGGGGCATCTACGACAACATGAAGACCGCCGTCGACAAGGTCAATAAGGGCAAAGGCCGGGCGGTGAATGCGCGCTTTGCGGTGATGTGCGCGCATTACCTGTTCGATCCGGACTTCTGCAA
>NZ_JAYEET010000004.1:0-11875 GCF_034653255.1 Pseudomonas spirodelae
CCTGCACGCCGACTTCGGCCTTGGCTTTGTCGCGCGGTTTGCGCGCCCGCGCCGGCACCACCGCCACGCCATAGTGCTCGGCCAGGTCGCGGTAGCTCGGGTTGATGTCCGGCTCGTAGCGATGGCTCTTACTCACGGCACTTCGCAGATTGTCCGGCACCACGATCTCCGGCACGCCGCCGAGGAAGGCGAAGCAACGGGTATGCGAGCCCAGCCAGTCCGGCAGCTGCTGTGACCAGGTGGCTTCGGCGAAGGTGTAGCTGGACGCGCCAAGCACCGCGACGAACACCTGCGCCTGGCGGATCTCGCCGCTGTGGCGGTCGATAACCGGCACCGTCTGGCCGGCATAGTCGACGAACAGCTTCTCGCCGACGCGGTGCTCCTGACGCATCACCACGTCCAGCTTGCCCTGCCAGGCCCGGTAGTGCTCACAGAACCAGCTGTACTGAAAGCCCTGCGGCTGGCTCAGGCGGTACTCCTGCCAGAGCAGCGCCAGGGTCACCCCGGGGCGGCGCAGTTCGGCATGCACCCATGCCCAATCGGGTAAAGGCCGCTTCTCACTGGCAACCGCCGGGGCCGGCGGGAACAGTTGCTGCTCCAATTCGGCATCGGACAACGAACAGGGCCAACTGAGACCGCTGGCGGCAAAACGACAGAGGTAATCACCGGCACTGCTGTGGCCAGTACCCAGGCTGCGGGCGATCTTGCGCACGGACAGGCCGCAGTCGAACTTGAGGCGCAACACCTCTCGGATTTTACGCATGGATAAACGCTCCACGACGACCTCTTCGCTTCGAAAAAGAGGTCGATGGTAGTGAATAAATCCTGCGTAGCTGCCTGCCTGAAAAGTGTCCGGATGGCCGTGGAATCGGTGTCCGGATGCTCGTGGAGTGAGTGTCCGGATCAGCGTGGAATCACTGTCCGGATGTGCGTGGAATGGGTGTCCGAGTCAGCGTGGAATCCGCAAGCTCACCATGACACTTCACCGCGTTGCGACACCCGGCATCGGCCTGACTCAGCAGGCCGAACACGCCTTGTCCCAATGGATCGAACCCTGCCTCGGTTGCGACCTGATCAGTGCAGGAGCCATACGCGAGCTATGCAACGACGGCACACACCTGCACTTGCATCTCGAGCTGGGCTTTCCAGCAGACGGCTACCGTGATTCGCTGGGCCGGGCTCTGAAGGCCCTGCTTCTGGCCCATACCCAGGCAGCTTCCGTGGAGGTAGAAATCGACTGGTCCGTCAGCTCGAGCTCCATCACCCGACAGACCCTGCCGGGCGTCAAACACATGATCGCAGTCGCCTCGGGCAAGGGCGGCGTCGGTAAATCCACCACGGCAGTCAACCTGGCGCTGGCGCTAGCGGCCGACGGCGCTCGCGTCGGCATGCTCGACGCCGACCTATACGGCCCAAGCCAGCCTCGCCTGCTCGGCCTCAGCGGCCTGCCGGACACTCGTGATGGAAAGATGCAGCCGATGATCGGCCACGGCCTGCAATGCATGTCGATCGGCTTTCTCGTGGATGACGAATCGCCTGTCATCTGGCGAGGCCCAATGATCACCCAGGCCCTGACTCGCCTGCTGCAGGAAACCAACTGGCACGACCTCGACTACCTGATCGTGGACCTCCCGCCAGGCACCGGCGACATCCATCTGACGCTGGCACAACGGATGCCGGTATCCGCTGCCCTGATTGTCACTACCCCACAGGACTTGGCCCTGCTGGACGCGCGCAAGGGTCTGCGCATGTTCGAGAAGGTCAACGTGCCGGTGCTCGGCATCATCGAGAACATGAGCCTGCACGTTTGCAGCCAGTGCGGTCATGAAGAACACATCTTTGGAAGCGGCGGCGCACGGCGCATGGCCGATCAATACGGCAGCGAGCTGCTCGGGGAGTTACCACTGGATATGCGAATTCGCGTGGGCGCGGATGACGGCGTACCGATCGTCATCGCGGAACCGACGGGCGCCCTGACGCAGACCTATCAGACCATCGCGCGCCGGGCCGTTGCGCGGTTGTCTCTGCGCGAACGCCGAACTACCGCGACGGTTCTGCCGGAGGTAGTTGAAGCCTGACAAATATCGATCCGCCGCCCGCTCGCCTTACTGGAACGGATGAAGCTATGACTCAGTCCCAAGCCGCCTGTAGCAAGGCTGCTATCGGCCAAAAGCGGCCAGTCGTAACGGGCAATCATCGGCCAACTAATTAGTGCTTCACAATCACCCAGCGCTAAAATAGAGTAATGATTATTACCTAATTGGTATTTTACTCTACATGAATAGTTGGTTATCCCTGATCATCGCCTTGCCTACCGCTAACGCCACAGAGCGTATGCGTGCCTGGCGTGCCCTCAAGAGCAGTGGCGCAGCGGTACTGCGCGATGGGGTCTATTTGCTGCCCGACACTCCCGCCTGCCGAGAAGCATTGGAGGCTGTTGAGCGCGACATCCTGGGTAGCAATGGCACAGCCTTTCTGTTGCCCATCAATGATCCACAAGGCGAGCGTTTTATCGAACTGTTCGACCGTAGTGAGGACTACGCCAAGCTGCGCGTCGATATCGAGGCGTGCCAGGCTCAACTGACTTCGGATAACGCCCTCACCAGCACCAAGCAGGTACGCAAGCTGCGCAAGGCGTTTGCGCAGGTGGTGGCCATCGATTTCTTCCCTGCGGCAGCGCGGCAACAGACCGACACGGCCCTCAAAACACTTGAAACGGCCATCAGTCGGGCACTGTCGCAGGATGAACCGAGCAGTCACGATCAGCCTATCGAACAGCTTGATCGTCGCGACTACCAAGGCCGCCTCTGGGCTACGCGCAAGCGGCCCTGGGTTGACCGCTTGGCCAGCGCCTGGCTGATCCGGCGCTGCATCGATCAGAGTGCTCGCATTCTCTGGCTGGACACGCCAAGTGATTGCCCTGATGAGGCGCTGGGTTTCGATTTCGACGGCGCGACCTTTAGCCATGTCGGCAGTCGCGTCACCTTCGAAACCCTGCAAGCCAGCTTTGCACTGGTCGAGCCTGGCCTAAGCCGCATCGCTGCTCTGGTGCATTACCTGGATGTCGGTGGCGTTCAACCCGCCGAGGCTGTTGGCATCGAACGTGTATTGGCCGGGCTGCGCGAAACCATCCTCAATGACGACCAGTTGCTAACGGCTGCTTGCGCCATCTTCGATGGGTTGCTGGCGGCATTCGTGAAAGAAGAGACCTCTGATGACTGAGACCACACTGCCACCTGTAGAGCAGGATCTGCCACGTACCGAGCCTGTCAGTTTGCTTCAGGCTTTTCTGTTCTGGCTCAAGCTCGGTTTCATCAGCTTCGGTGGCCCAGCCGGACAGATCTCGATCATGCACCAGGAGCTGGTGGAGCGTCGGCGCTGGATCTCCGAGCGGCGTTTTCTACATGCCCTGAACTACTGCATGCTGCTGCCCGGCCCGGAGGCCCAGCAGTTGGCCACCTATATCGGCTGGCTGATGCACCGTACTTGGGGCGGTGTGATTGCCGGGGTGCTATTCGTGCTGCCCTCGCTGTTTATCCTGATCGCGCTGTCGTGGGTCTATATCGCATTCGGCGATGTGCCGGTGGTGGCCGGACTATTCTATGGGATCAAGCCCGCCGTGACCGCCATCGTGGTACAGGCTGCTCACCGCATCGGCTCCCGCGCACTGAAGAACAACTGGCTGTGGGCGATAGCCGCCGCCTCGTTCGTGGCGATATTCGCCCTTAACCTGCCGTTCCCTCTGATCGTACTGGGTGCCGCCGTGATCGGTTATTTCGGCGGGCGTTTCGTCCCAGAGAAGTTCAGCGTTGGCGGTGGTCATGGCGCTGCCAAGCAGTCTTACGGCCCGGCGTTGATTGATGACGACACCCCAACACCGGAACATGCACGTTTTCGCTGGCCGCGACTGCTCTTGTTGGCAGTCATAGGCGCGGCGCTGTGGGCATTGCCCATGGGCTTGTTGACCGTCCTGTTCGGCTGGGAAGGTACGCTGACGCAGATGGGCTGGTTCTTCACCAAGGCCGCACTGCTGACCTTCGGCGGTGCCTATGCGGTGCTGCCCTATGTCTACCAGGGCGCGGTCGGCCACTATGGCTGGCTGACCCCGACACAGATGATCGACGGTCTGGCCCTGGGTGAAACCACCCCTGGGCCACTGATCATGGTGGTGGCTTTTGTAGGTTTTGTCGGTGGCTACGTGCAGCAGGTATTCGGTGCCGATCAGGCCTTCTTGGCCGGTGCCGTGGCCGCCAGCCTGGTCACCTGGTTCACCTTCCTGCCGTCCTTCCTGTTCATTCTTGCGGGTGGCCCGCTGGTGGAATCGACCCACGACGAACTGAAGTTCACCGCGCCGCTGACGGCCATCACCGCCGCCGTGGTCGGGGTAATCCTCAACCTGGCGTTGTTCTTCGGTTATCACGTGCTCTGGCCGCAAGGCTTCGAAGGGACTTTCGACTGGCCTTCGGCGCTAATTGCCCTGGCGGCAGCGGTGGCCTTGTTTCGCTTCAAACGCGGCGTCATCCAAGTGCTGATGGCCTGTGCGTTGGCCGGGCTGGTGGTACACCTGCTGCAAAATTGAGAGGTAGAAGATGAGCAGAATCTCGATATGCGAACTGGCGGAATGGCAGGCAGCAGATCGGACGTTCACTTTGCTGGATGTGCGCCGTACGAGCGTCCGGCTTGCCGATGCCCAAGAAATCGCCGGCGCACACTGGCGTGATCCTGAGGATGTCTTCACTTGGAAAGATCAGGTTACACGGGACAGGCCAGTGATTGTCTATTGCGCCAAAGGGCATGAAATCAGCCAGGGCATCGCCGCTACTCTGGAGGCCATGGGCCTGGATGCGCGCTACCTGATCGATGGTTATGCTGGCTGGCGCGGCGCTGGTCGACCCACCCGGAGTTTATCCCGGTAGGCAGGAGGTGCTGCATAAAATGGATCACCCGCGAGCGCCCGAGAATCGACCGAGTCGCATGCCCTTTAACGTTTACGCAGACAATGGGCGATGTACTTACTTGGCCTTATAGCAGTTCGATGCCAAAACGGCGGACGCATAAGGCAAACAAACCGAAACAAGCTGCGGTAGCGACGATGTAGATCAGCAGAGCTGGCCAGAAGCCGAAGCGGGTCAGAAGCATGGGAAACGCGAGTAGCGGCGGCAAGGTGGGCAACACGTACCAGAAGGTGTACCACGCATGGTTAGCGATCTTTTCTGCTGGCTGGTTTTCAACGTTTAGCCAGATAAGCGTCAGTACGGTGATCAGGGGCAACGCCGCAATAAGGCCCCCAAATTTGTCACTACGCTTCGCGATCTCCGAGACCACAACGACCACGATTGCTGTCAGGAAATATTTGCTGATAACCCAAGCCATCTTGCATCTCCTTGAACGCTATTGTGGATGCCTTTTAATTAGAGGTACTTGGTGATTTGCTTGAAGTCTTCGAGTGATGCGCGCTCGCCTATCGCAAGTGCTTCGACCGTATGTTCCAGGCAGTGGTCGATATGGTCTTGGATAAGCACACGCTTGGCCTGGCAGACGGCTTTTTCCACGGCATGCAGCTGCTGAGCGATGTCGACGCAGGCCCGGCTGTCTTCAATCATGGTGACGATGCTGCGCAGGTGGCCCTCCGCACGCTTCAACCTTTTGATGATGTCGCCATGACTTTGGTGCTGGTGGCCGTGTTCGTGATCGCTCATGCCTTGAGTCTCGTGCGTCGATGAATTACGCTCGCATGCTATCCCCCTGGGGGGGATATGGTCAAACCGGCTACCTCCCCAGAAAAGCCACCCGCTTAGGCATCGAAAGAACCACAACATGCTCAGCAATCCCATCAGCACCAAGGTGATTTTTGCCCTTGCTCTCGCCATATTGATGGCTTGGGCTGGGCATACCTCTGCGCTGTTTATGGGGTCGAGCCTGCCTGCCTTGGGTGGCAGTGACGGTGCTCATTCGCATGCGCATGGTGACGAGACGCTGGCCTGTGCGGCGTACGGGGATCACTGCCACTCGCCGCTGACCGCCGACCATCTGCATGAAACACCGCACCTGACCGCGCTGCTGAGCATCAGCACGCTGCCAGAACGTGCGCAGCCGATACCCGCCCCTCATTACTCCATTCCTCCAAGCCCGATCTTCCTGATCGAGCGGCCACCGCGCGCCACATTCGTGATCTGACACAGGCCGCTGTGCGGCCCAAGCCCCCTTTAATTTAGGACTCAACCATGCATTCGCTATCTATGGGCGCAATGGACGCATCTGTCGTGCGCCCGAATCGCTCGTTACTACTGTTGCTGCTGTTCACGGCATTGCTGTTTCTCGGCATGCCTGACGCACTGGCCCACGCTGTCGCCGAGGGCGACAAGGGCTTTATCCAGGAAAGCTCCGGGGTGATGGTGCTGCCGTTCATCTACATGGGCGCAAAGCACATGATCACTGGCTACGACCACTTGCTGTTTCTCTTCGGGGTGATCTTCTTTCTCTACCGTCTGAAGGATGTGGGGCTCTACGTCACGCTGTTCGCCGTGGGCCACACCGTGACGCTGCTGTTGGGCGTACTGGCGGAAATCAACATCAGCTCCTATGTGATCGACGCCATCATCGGTTTCTCGGTGGTGTACAAGGCGCTGGATAACCTGGGCGCATTCCAGCGCTGGTTCGGCCACCAGCCGAACACCAAGGCGGCCACGCTGATCTTCGGCCTGCTGCATGGCTTTGGTCTGGCGACCAAGATTCAGGAATACGAGATCTCGGCAGATGGCCTGATCGCGAACCTGATCGCCTTCAACGTCGGCGTCGAAATCGGCCAGCTCCTGGCCCTGAGCGCCATCCTGATTGTCATGGGCTACTGGCGACGCACCGCCAGCTTCTGGCGCCATGCCTACACCGCCAACGTCGCCATGATGAGCGCCGGTTTCCTCTTGATGGGTTACCAGCTCACCGGCCTGATCGTCTCTCAGTAAGGAATTCTCAGCATGTTCAATACCAAGCTCCCGACCCAAAGCGAATTGCCAACCAGCCGCCAACTGCTGCGCTCCACTGTGATCGCCGTGGGTGTTGCCGCAGCCTTACTGGTCACCGTGGTGATGCCTTCGGAGTACGCCATCGACCCGACGGGTGTTGGTCGCGTACTCGGCCTGACCCAGATGGGTGAAATGAAGATAACCCTGGCCGAAGAAGCGGCAGCGGATGCAGCGGTTCAGCCAGCTGCGGCACCAGTCGTGCAAGCCCCCGTGCCTGTTCAACTTGTAGTTCAAGAACCTGTTGCAGCAGCACCTGTGGCCGAACCCGTAGTTGAGCCTCAGCCAGCCCTGAAGTCGGATGAAGTGACCGTCACGCTGAAGCCGGGCGAGGCCAGTGAAATCAAACTGGAGATGCTGGACAAGGCCACGGTCAGCTACGAGTGGACGACCAATGGCGTACCGGTCAACCACGACACCCATGGCGAGCCCTACAACGGCCCCAAGGGCTACTACCACAGCTACAGCAAGGCCAAGCAGATCAAGGGAGACAAAGGCGAGTTCACCGCCATCTTCGACGGCACCCATGGTTGGTTCTGGCGCAATCGCAGCAACAGCGACGTGACCATTACGCTAAAGACCAAGGGCGAATACCTGAGCGTCAAACGAGTTATCTAAGGCAAAGCGCCCCAGCGTCATCAGGCGCTGGGGCTTCTACACACCTGATCGAAATTGAAAGGGATACACAATGAAAACCACAACTACCCTGACTCGCTCCCTGCTAATGGTTTGTCTGCTTGGTTTACTGTCAGCCTGTGGTGGCAGCGAGCCGGAAACCCAGTCCGAAGTCGAAAGCCACGGTCATGCTCACGACTAAGAACTGAAACGCTGCGATGTCACGCGCGAGGAGAGCTACTTGCGCGTGACAATCAGCATTTTCCTGAATCGCCACTGGTCTTGTAGACACTCGATGGCCGCTATTGGCCGGTATCTGCCTGCCGCGTTAGGCAGGTACCGGCCAGAAGCGGATAGTCAGTGTCTACAAAAGTGAGGTCGATTCAGTTATACACAGCTCAGTCTGATACGTATCGGTCAGAGCTATATTCCTGAGCGAAGCGGCTCAGTCAGAGCTGCTTTTGCGGTGGAAAGGGCTCAGGCTGAGCTTCTAAAAAGAAAGATAAAAAGATTAAAAAGAACGTGCTGGCTAGGCCATGTACTAACTTGTCCCTCAAGTGTCAGTGAGACGGTAAAGATTGACCCGAAGCGGTTCGTTTTTCAGGTGGTTCTAGTGGAGTGCCTGAGATTTGTTGACACTTGGGGGATACGTAATTTTAGCGGCTAAAATTCTAACGCTTGCAGGCGCTGTCGGGAGGTTTCCCGTTCGCTTGGCGTTAAATCACTTCGGCTGGCTGTACAGTGTCCCAGCGTGCGTCAGCCGGGAACCACGAAAACGGGTCTTCCACAAACAAATAAATTAGATGCTGTTCAATGCCAATGGCAGTTCTGTATCGGGCTGATATTTCTAGTCGATCAGTTTCCATGGCGATAAGAAGGTTTTTAACTGAGTTGAAAATTCCTAGCTCGTCTAGAACGCTCCAGATGCTAATGTCTTCAAGGCACATCCAGATGCACCTGTAAGCACTAACGCAATCTAGTGGTATGTGGGTAACTTCGTCTAAGTGCCTATGAAGTCTATATAGAGATATAGCTTCTGTTAGATGGCGAATTGTTAAGGGTTTGCCATAAATCTCGGCAAATAGTAGTTCGGACTCGAAAACGTGCAGCGTTTCGGCAAAGCTTCGATTGTGCGTTTTATCTGATGTGCCCCATGCCTCGTCATCAATGAATGGCCCAAGGTTGCTGTATTGGGTTCGGCACAGTGCCCAAAGCCGATCAATGTCTCCCCACAGGGCTGTCCACAAGTCCGATGGGCCGTTCAAGTAGAGATCATTTGCATCACTGTATATAACGCTCAGGCTGTCGAGCAGTCTGTCACGTGACTGCGATAGTGATCTGATGCCGCCTATATACCCATACCAATGACCGCTTTGCGTACTGCTGGCGTAGCCGCGTTTCGCTAACTCGTTATCAATCTTCTTCCCAAATTGAAAGCGTGTTTCTACGTCCAAGCGTCTTCCTACTATTCGTAGTAGTGCAGTTGTTCTGATGATTTCAGGATTGCTAGTGCTTTGTGGTTTTCCGAGGTAAGGCATTTTAAACCTGCTCCGTCGGGCGTATTAGGACAAATTGTCCTAATTAATGGTTAGTGTTTTCCTGTTAATGGAAGTTTATATGTTTCTACTCGAATATTCAGCTGTCTATGCATTGATTGGTTTGGGTTAGAGATGAGCGAGACATTAGATTTTCTGCGGCAGCTTTATGGGCCTGTTATGACCGTAGAGCAGTTGGCAGAGCGGTTAAGTCGAAAGCCAGCTGGGTTAAGAGCTGTATTAGGAAAGGCTAATTCCGGTCAGGCATGGATCGAGGTGTTGCGAGCTAATAAGCGGACTCTGGGGCGTAGGACGTATTACCCCATTGAGGTTGTTGCAAAAGTTCTGGATGGCGAAATTCGAGAAACCCACTAAAACCCGTTTAAAGCGCGATTGGTAAGTCTATTTTGCGTCGTCTGAAACACGATTTTAGGCTGCTCAACACGATTTTATAGCGGTTTAGGCGAATTAAAGTCGAAGGCCCAAAAATGGCATTTCAGTCGGTTTTCCGATCTGGGTGGAGTCGCCTTTTAAACGGCTTTCATGGCAGGGCAAGACAGGTGAAGTACCTGTACCGGCAAGCCGGAACAGTTTCTTCACTGCACCCTTATTCGCGCTACGCGCTCAACGGGTGTCTTGCCCTGCGGGGCAAGCGGCTGCCGCCGCTACAGGAGCAGTTGATGACTGAGCAGAGAGCGATAACCAGGAAAGAAACCACGCCCATAAACGTATGGGTTACGCCAGATGAGAAGGCACAGATTGATGCGCTTGCTCAGCAGACAGGGCACAGCATGTCATCGCTCCTGCGCTGCCTGGGTATGGGGCATCAGCCCCCCAGCATTCTCGACAGCAAGATGATTCTTGAACTGGCGAAGATCAACGGTGATCAGGGGCGGTTGGGTGGCTTGCTCAAGATGTGGCTGACCAACGATGAGCGCTTTGCCGGTTTCGACGCAGTGCAGATGCGCAGAACCATTGAGGTCGTTTTGTCGAGGATTCAGCAGACGCAGCAAGCAATGCTGGATCTGGTAATCAAGGTGCAGGGAGAGTGATGTGGAAATTTTAGCGGCTAAAAAAATGGGCCTTATCGCTTTGGCGCTCTGTTCGCTAAGCGGTCAGCCGGCCTATGCAGGCATCCCCGTGATCGATGGGGGCAACCTGACCCAGAACGTGCTTACAGCCATGGAGAGCGTTGCCCAGACGCTCAAGCAGGTAGAGCAATACGCCAAGCAGGTCGAGCAGTACTCGACCCAGCTACAGCAGTATGAAAATCAGCTGCAGAACACGGCCGCGCCTTCGGCCTATATCTGGGATCAGACCAGCCGCACGATCAATAAGTTGATCGAGGCGCAGGACATGCTGGCGTACTACCAGCGTAAAGCTGGCAGCCTGGACGCCTATTTGGCCAAGTACCAGGACGCTGCCTACTACCGCAGTTCGCCATGCTTCAGCGGTGAGGGGTGTACGCCAAGTGAGCGCGAAGCGATGTCTGCTAATCGCCGACTGGCCTCTGCCTCCCAGAAGCAAGCCAACGATGCCTTGTTCAAAGCCATCGCCCAGCAGCAAGACAATATGGCAGCGGACGCACGACAACTGGAGCGCCTGCAATCTGCTGCATCCACGGCAGATGGCCAGGTCAAAGCCATTCAATATGCCAACCAGCTGGCCAGCCACCAATCGAACCAGCTTCTGCAGATTCGCGGGTTGATGCTTGCCCAGCAGAATGCCCTGGTCGTTCGTAGTCAGTCAGACGCTGACCAGGCCGCCAAGGAGCTGGCTGCGCATGAGGCATCTACTGCCGCTCGCGGGCCGGAATCGCTTCCCGCTAATCCGAAGAAGTGGTGAGGAGAAACGTTATGACCAAGACCCCCCCGGTGTCAGGCTAGTTGTCGCCTGAGCTGATTTATCAAAACGATAGATCGGGGGCGTCAAAGAGAGCTGTAATGTCGAGCTATTCACCTGAGCGTAAAGCGGCCCTTATCCGTAAATTACTGCCGCCGCAAAACATGTCCGTGGCCGAGTTGTCGCGCCAAGAAGGCATCTCCCAAGCCACCCTGTATGCTTGGCGCACAAAGCTCAAAGCAGGAGGCGCGGTAGTGCCCGGAGACAAGAACAACGCCGATGACTGGCCGGCCGAAGCTAAGTTTGCGGCTGTGCTACATGCCGCTGCCTTGAGCGAGATCGAGCTCAGCGAATACTGCCGCAGCAAGGGCTTGTACCCCGAGCAAATCAGCGCGTGGCGCCAAGCCTGCATCACGGGCCAGATGTCCGCCAAAGCGCAGCTCAAGGCAGAGCGAGATCAAGCACGGGCCGACAAGAAACGCATTACCGAACTGGAGCGCGAGTTGCGGCGCAAGGACAAGGCGCTGGCGGAAACCGCCGCCATATTGGTACTGAGAAAAAAGATGAATGCCTTCTGGGGAAACGACAGCGAGGACGTTTGACCTCGCTGCCAGAACGGCAACAACTCGTTGAACGCTTTAACCATGCCGTCGCCTCTGGCGCGCGCAAGGCGGTGGCCTGCGCAGAGATTGGCCTGTCGCTGCGCAGCCTGCAACGCTGGGCGCTGATGCCTGTTATACAGGCCGATGAGCGCACGACCACGCTACGTCCACGGCCGCTCAACGCCCTGAGTCCTGATGAGCGCCGCGCCATTCTGGAGGTGTGCAACAGCCCGCCATTCGCCAGCTTGCCGCCGAGCCAGAT
>NZ_JAYEET010000005.1:0-54537 GCF_034653255.1 Pseudomonas spirodelae
CTGGCACGAGCTGATCGGCGACCCGACCCTGGCCGACGCCATCCTCGACCGCCTGGTGCACAACGCTTATCGGATCAATCTGAAGGGTGAATCAATGCGCAAACGGACGCAGAAATTGACGACGCCGGGCACCTCAGACTAACAATGCCACCCCTGCGTCGCTGCGCTCCGACTGCCTGTCCGAATGATCGTGGAACAGGTGTCCGGATCAGCGTGGGCTGAGTGTCCGAATGGCGTGGAATCCGCAGGCATCAGCAACCAGCTGCAGAAACGCAATACGGAAGTCATAGAGGATAGGATCCAAATACGAATGAATGACAATACCATTGTCATCCTCGCACTGGCTTTCCTCAACCTCTGATCGACCTAGATCCGCGACGGATTGTCGCAATCACGCAGGAGTGCTCCGATGAGTTTTTCGCAACGCCTCGACGAACCGGCCTATGCACTGGTCTGTGGTGCCAGCCGTGGTATCGGCTTGGCACTGACCACGCAGCTACTGGCCCGCGCAGAGATAGCCGGTGTTTGGGCGGTTGCCCGCCAGGCCAGCCAAGCTGCCGAACTGCAGGCACTGGCCCTAGAACATGGCACGCGCCTGCACTGCCTGGATGTCGATGTATGCGATGAACAGGCTCTAAGTGAATTGGCCACACAGCTGCGCGCAGCAATACCGCGCCTGCACCTGCTGCTGTGCACGGTCGGAGTGCTACAGGACGGCGCCGCCAAAGCCGAAAAGGGCCTGGCCCAACTCAACCTTGAGGGGCTGCTAACCACCTTTGCGCGCAACAGCTTCGCGCCGATCTTGCTGCTCAAGCACCTGCTGCCGTTGTTACGCGGCAAGCACCCGTGCACGGTCGCGGCGCTGTCGGCACGGGTTGGCTCAATTGGCGACAACCGCCTAGGCGGCTGGTACAGCTACCGCGCCAGCAAAGCGGCACTCAACCAGTTGCTACACACTGCGAGCATTGAGCTCAGCCGCCTCAATCCCAACAGCTGCGTACTCAGCCTGCACCCCGGCACCACCGACACTGAGCTGTCGAAACCCTTTCAGGCCAATGTGCCGGCCGACCAACTGTTCACCCCAAGCTATGCCGCCGAATGCCTGCTGGCGCAGGTTGAACGGCACGGCCCCGAGCAAACCGGCACGTTCTGGGGCTGGGACGGCCAGCCGATTCCTTGGTAACTCAACCCGCTTAGATCAGATCGGCGCGCGGCGCACACTGGCCAGCAAGGCCGCCGCACCAATAAACAGCGCGCCGAAGGTGCGGTTCATCAGTTGCTGTTGGCGTGGCGAACGCAGCGCACGCAACACCCGTGCCGCCAGGCCGGTGTAGCCGGCCATAACGATCAGATCAACGCAGATCATGGTCACGCCTATCAGCAGGTACTGGATCAACAACGGCGCCTGTGGATTGATGAACTGCGGCAACACCGCGAGTATGAAAACGATCGCCTTGGGGTTGCCGAAATTGACCAGAAAACCGCGCAACACCAAGCTCAGCGGCCGCCCGATGGGACGCTCGGTTTGCGCCATCATATCACTGGGCAAGGCCTGCCACTGGCGATAGCCGAGGTACACCAGGTACGCCACGCCAAACCACTTGATCAGGCTGAAGGCTAACTCCGACGCTGCCAAGACCGCCCCGACCCCAGCCGCCACAATGGCAATCTGCAACGCCAAGCCCAGCTGCAAACCTAGAGCATTCCAGTAGCCCCGCCAGAAGCCATACTGCAAACCGGCCGACATCGAAGCAATCGCCCCGGCGCCTGGCGACAGGCTGATGATCCAACAGGCAACAAAGAACGCAAGCCAGGTTTCCAATACCATCGCACACACCTCAAACAGAACAATAAAAAAGGGGTAAGCCATGCAGCCTACCCCTTGTTGTGTAACTCGCCCAGCCAGTGAATCAGTCCGGCGAACCTTTACGCAGCTGCACTGGATCCAACCCTTCTTCCTTGCGCGCGCGGGCACGGGCCACACGCATGCGGATATTGACGGCTTCCACCGCCAGCGAGAAGGCCATGGCGAAGTACACATAACCCTTAGGCACATGCACGCCGAAGGCTTCGGCAACCAGCACAGTACCGACCACGATGAGGAACGACAGGGCGAGTATTTTCAGGCTCGGGTGCTTGTCGATAAAGTCGCTGATGGTGCCTGCCGAGAGCATCATCACGATCACCGAGATGATGATGGCCGCGACCATGACGGGCACGTTGTCGACCAGGCCGACTGCAGTAATCACCGAATCCAGAGAGAACACGATGTCGATGATAGCGATCTGCACGATGATGCCCATAAAGCCATAGGTCTTGCCGCCGACGGCCTGAGCTTCTTCTTCGCCTTCCAGGCTGTGGAAGATCTCGGCAGTGCTCTTCCACAACAGGAACAGGCCACCAAAGAGCAGGATCAGATCACGCCCGGAGAAGCCTTGATCGAACACATGGAACAGGTCGGCCGTCAGGCGCATCACCCAGCTGATCGACAACAGCAGCAGAATTCGCGTGCCCATGGCTAACGCCAGGCCGAAGAAGCGCGCCTTGGGTTGCTGATGCTTGGGCAGGCGGCTGACCAGAATCGAGATAAAGATGATGTTGTCGATGCCCAGGACAATTTCCAGGGCAGTCAGGGTCAGAAACGCGACCCAGATTTCAGGGTTGCTCAGCCATTCCATAGGAATCAGATCTCGGAGGTACGCTCAGGGGGGAGTTGACCATTACGCCAGCGGCGCACGGCTTTTTGGAAAAACAGGCTATTGGGAATCTGCACCCAGGCGCCGGGCGCATCACCGCTGAGGTCTTCCAGGGTGGTATAGAACAGGTTGATCGCTACCACGCGCCCACGCACGCCGGGCTTGTCGGCACTTTCCAGCACCTCGACACAATCGCCCAGACGGAACGGCCCCATGGCGAAAATCAGCAGCGCGCAGAACATGTTGGACAACACGCTCCAGATGGCGAAAAAGGCAATCGCCGCCACGGCGGCAAACCCGGTGAGGGCCGTCCACAGCACCTGAGCGGAAACGCCCAAACGCTCCAGCACCAACATAAAGGCACTGCCGAGAATCAACCAGCGCAGCAAACCGCGCAACGGCATCAGTAGCTCGGCCGGTAGCTGCGGATAACGGTTGCCGAGACGGGTGATGCCGCGAGTGAAGATGCGCTGAAACACCCAGGCCAGCAGCAGGATCAAGATCACCTGGCCAGTTCTGACCAGCGGTTCGCGCCAGGTCATCAGCCATTCAAGGGTAGGCAGGGTGATGTTCAACTGGCCGCTTCCAGCTCAGCCTGCAAGGCTTCGAGGGTTTCCAGTGCAGACATCCAACGCTCCTCCAGATCGGCTTCGCGGCTTTTCAGCTTAGCCTGCTCAGCCAGGGCATCACGCAATGCGTCCTTCTGCGCAGCTTCGTAGATCTCGCTATCAGCCAAACGGGCTTCCACGGCAGCCAGCTTTTCATGCAGCTGGCCCAGCTCTTTCTCCAGCTTGTCGGCTTCACGTTTGTGCGGCGCCAGTTGCTGACGCAGCGCGGCCGCTGCCTGACGCTGCACGCGCTTGTCGGCTTTATCCGGGTTGCTCTCGCCGCTGCTGCTCGGTGCCTGCCGCGTGCGGTAATCCACCAGCCAACGCGCGTAGTCTTCCAGGTCACCGTCAAACGGCTGCACCTGACCATCGGCGACCAACAGGAACTCATCGGTGGTGCTTTTCAGCAAGTGCCGGTCGTGGGACACCACCACTACGGCGCCACTGAATTCCTGCAGCGCCATGGTCAGCGCCAGGCGCATTTCCAGGTCGAGGTGGTTGGTCGGTTCATCGAGCAGCAGCAGGTTGGGCTTGCCCCAGGCAATCAGCGCCAAGGCCAGACGGGCTTTCTCGCCGCCGGAGAAATTCAGCACCGGCTCGTCGCAACGTGGGCCACGGAAGTCGAAACCACCGAGGAAGTCGCGCAGGGTCTGTTCACGCTCGGTCGGTGCCAGGCGCTGAAAATGCAGCAGCGGGCTGGCCTTGTCATCCAGGGCATCGAGCTGGTGCTGGGCAAAATAGCCGACGACCAAGTTCTCGCCGCGTTGCAGGTGACCGCTGATCGGCTGCAGCTCATTCGACAGGTTTTTGATCAGGGTCGACTTACCCGCGCCGTTCGGCCCGAGCAGGCCCAAGCGCGCGCCGGGAACCAAGCTCAGTTTGACCTTTTCCAGTACCACCTTGTCGCCATAACCGAGGCGGCCTTCGCTAAGGCTCAGCAGCGGGCTGGAAATCTTGTCCGCCTCGCGGAAGCTGAAATCAAAGGGCGAGTCGACATGCGCGGCCGACAACTCCTCCATACGTTCCAGCGCCTTGATTCGGCTCTGCGCCTGGCGCGCCTTGGTGGCCTGGGCCTTGAAGCGCGCAATATACTTTTCCATGTGCGCGCGCTGTGCCTGCTGCTTCTCGTAGGCCTGCTGCTGCTGCGCCAGACGCTCGGCACGGGTGCGCTCGAAGGCCGAATAGCCACCGCGATACAGGGTCAGCTTCTGCTGATCGAGGTGAGCGACGTGATCGACCACGGCATCGAGGAAATCACGGTCGTGAGAAATCAACAGCAAGGTGCCGGGATAGCCCTTCAGCCAGCTTTCCAGCCAGAGAATCGCATCCAGATCGAGGTGGTTGGTCGGCTCGTCGAGCAGCAGCAGGTCGGACGGGCACATCAGCGCCTGCGCAAGATTCAGGCGCATACGCCAACCGCCGGAGAAATCGCCGACGCGGCGGTCCATCTGCGCGCTGTCGAAACCCAGGCCGGCGAGCAGTTTGCGCGCACGGGCATCGGCGGTGTAACCGTCGAGGGTGTCCAGCTCGATGTGCAAGCGCGCCACCGCAGCGCCGTCATGCGCGGCTTCGGCGACGGCCAATTCGGCCTGCACCCGCCGCAACTGCACGTCACCATCGAGCACGTAGTCCACCGCCTGGCGCTCGACCGCGTCGATCTCCTGGCGCATGTGGGCCACTCGCCAATCGGCGGGAATCAGGCAGTCGCCCGCGTCCGCACTCAGCTCGCCACGAAACAGGGCAAACAGGCTGGATTTGCCGGCACCGTTGGCGCCGATCAGGCCGGCTTTGTGGCCGGGGTGCAGGGTCATCTCGGCGTCTTCTAGCAAACGCTGAGGGCCACGCTGTAAAGTCAGGTTCTGGAGTCGGATCATAATGGCGGCGGAGTCTACCAGAGTCCCCCTTGAGAAATCCGGAAAGCACCATGTCCACTGATCTGTGGCGATTCGCCGAAGCACTCTATCAACGCCCCGGCGTCGAAGCCGCCTGCCTGCAATTACAAGCGCAAGGGGCTGACGTTTGCCTGCTGCTGTGCGCCGCCTGGCTGGAACGCCATCAGGTGACCTGCAACCAAGCACGCATCGATGCCCTGCATGGCCTTGCGCAGCCTTGGCAGCAGCAGGTAATCGAACCCCTGCGACAGGTACGGCAAGCCTGGCGCGAACAAGCCCAACGCGATAAGCCCCTGGCGCACCTGCGCGAACAGGTGAAACGGCTTGAGTTAGAGGCTGAGCAAGAGTTGCTGGAACGTCTGTCAGCGCAGATTCAGAACTGGCTAAACGACGCCGCAATAGCGCCCGCAGAATGGCTGGAACGCCTGGCGGGTGATGCGGCCGACCACGATGCGCTGCACAGGCTACGCACCGCGGCGGCTCAACTCACGGACTAAACGGCGCCAGACGCGGAGCTGTCAGCGGCTGTAACAGGCGCTTCGACCTTGGCAGCCACTGGCTTGGCGGCCGGCTTACTGGCGGGCTTAGCGGCTGGAGCTTTTTTAACGGCAGGTTTAGCGGCCGTTGTTCTGCTAGCGGCTGGCTTGGCACGGCTAGTAGCTGCCGGCGTCTTGACTGGCGGCTTTGCCGCTGGCTTGGCTGCGGCGGGTGCTTTGGCCGGTGCCTTGGCGGCTGGTTGAGCGGCTGGTTGAGCGGCTGGTTTAGCGGGCGCCTTAGCGGCCACTGGCTTGGCCGGCGCTTTCGCCACAGGCTTTGCTGCCACAGGGGCTTTAGCCGCTGGCTTCGCCGGGGCCTTGGCCGTGCTTGCCGCAGGCTTGCGGGCGGGTTTGGCGGATGCTGTGCTGGCGGGCGCTTTTGCCGGGGCTTTGCGGGCTACGGGCTTGGCTGCAGGCTCGACCATCGCGGCCTTGGCAGTGCGACTATCCAGCGCCTTGTTCGCGGCTTCTTTGACCTTACCGACGCCCTGAGCCAGTTTCAGGCTTTCCTGAGCGTCACGCTTAAGCCCTGCGATATAGCTGCGGGTTTCGCTTTGACGGTCTTTCAAGGTATCGAGCAGTTGCTCCAACTCAGACACCGCGTCTTTTGCTTTGGCCTGGGCCTTGGCTTTACCGGCAACGGCCGCGTCCTGCATTTTGCTGCGCGCTTTATGCAGTTTTTCCTGAGCTTTGCCGCGCTGCTTTTCCAGCTTGGCGAGCAACTTCTCAGCATCAACCAAGGCACGCGTACAAGCGTCCTCAAGATGCTCAAGCAGGCTACTGGAAAGCTGCTGCAACAAGTGCAGGGGGGTACTCACTGAATTCTTCTTTGCGTTCTTTTTAGCCGACATGACGCGCCTCCTGGCGGATGAGATGACGTCATACTAGACCTCCTCTCACCTGCCTTGCCACCTCGTGCATTGAGGTGGCGCACTTGGCAGGCATAATCGGCGCACCTTCGGCCGGAGAACCGCCATGTCACGCTTTACCCTGCTTCTGATCTGCCTGCTCGCACCCTGGGCTCAAGCAGATAATCATAACCATGATCTCGCCTACAGCCTGGGAGTCAGGCTCGGCGAGCGGCTGCGCGATGAAGTGCCTGATTTACAGCTGCAGGCCCTGCTCGATGGGCTGCGCCAGGCCTACCACTACGAGCCGCTGGCACTGGACGCCAAGCGCATCGAAAGCCTGTTGGCTGAACATGAAGCGCACCTGAGCGAAGCGCCGGAACGCATCGAAAAAGCTAAAGCCGCCGAGCAGCGTTTTCTCGCCAAGGAGAAAGCCAAAGCGGGCGTGCGCGTACTGCAGGATGGTGTGCTGATGCAGGAACTGCGCGCCGGCAGCGGTCGCAAACCTGGCCCGAAAGACCGTATTCACGTGCGCTATATCGGTTTTCTGGCCGATGGCAGCCAATTTGACGAAAGCCAGACTGCGCAGTGGTTTCGCTTGGATAGCGTAATCGCCGGATGGCGCAGCGCCGTGCAGGAGATGCCGGTAGGTGCGCAGTGGCGTTTGGTGATTCCCTCGGCCCAGGCGTATGGCGAAGAGGGTGCAGGGGATCTGATCCCTCCCTACGCACCCCTGGTGTTCGAACTGGAATTGCTCGACACCAAGGAGTAGCGAATCAGAGCGCTGGCGCGGCCTGTTCCTGATGGGCGTTGTGCAGGACTTCAATCAGGCAGTCCTCCAACTCGAAACGCTCATGCAGAAGCTGACCCAGGCGTTTCAGCTCATCAAGCAGCGATGCCGAGTCAGCACAGTCGCCCGTGTCGCAGCGATCATTGAACGCCAGCGCCACTTCGGTAATCACCTCAATACGCGGGTAGATTTGCTTGGCTAACTCAAGCCCGCGCTGATCACCAAATGCTTTGGCTTCGCTGGTCAGTTGCTCATAGACCTCGAAGTGACCCGCCGACACATAGTCGACCAGGATTTCGCAGAAACTCAGCAGCGTCTTAGCGGCTGACGCTTGCGCTGAACCGTCGATGGCGGCGTATGCCTCCACCAGTTCCTTGCGCTCTTGCAGCCAGCGGTCAATCAGCAGGTGAACTCCACCCCAGCGTTCTTGGGCGTTCTGACAACTCTCGAGCATGATGACCTCTACTTCCCTATTGCTATTAGTGTTGTTCGCCTGCGCCGAGACAGTTTTTTGTCAGTTCGAGCAGGGTCGGGGAAGACAGCCGTGAAGCGGCAACTTTCCGGCAGTGCTGCAGCCAGACTATTCCCGCAGGCCTAAGCCTTCAAGGCAGCTCCGGAGATAATTTCATACAAGCGTTTAACCGGTAATTACTGAGTGCCCTCAACCAGCGCAGGCTTATAAAAGCTCAGGGTAACCTGGCCAAGATCAATGCCCCACTTGGACATACGCGCCCGGTTAAGCATGACTTGACCGTCCATCAGGTACATCCAATCATCAAAATCAACGACATAGGTCGAGTCATCGACCTTCAGGCGTAGCTGGTAACGCCAATTTAGGGCATTGCCTGCAACGTGACCGATAGCCTCGCCCACCACATCATCGGCCGTGCCACGCCAACTGCCGTCAGCCTGTTTTTTTAGGGTCCAGACGCGCCGTTCGGTGCTGCCATCGCTGTAGGTGAAGCGCTCGTCGAGCACACCCACATCGCCGTTCCAGGTGCCAGTCATGGCCACATGGAAGCGTTTGACCACCTCGCTGGAACGGTTCTGAAACATGCCCCAGGCCTGCAACTCACCGTTGAAGTAATCACTCAGCTCCAGGCTGGGCTGCTCACGGGCATAGTCGCTGACCTGGGGCCCCGCGCAACCGAGCAGCAACAACGCCAGGCATCCCATCAACAAGGCTCGCATAAGCACCTCACAAAACGCTTAGTTCAGGTGGTTACCGGTAAAGCCGGCGTGCACAACCGTGAATCGAGCAAACTCAAACCTTCCTGATACAGGCTGTTACTGCGCGCCAGGTCACCCAACTGCGCTTGCAGACGGGCCAGTTCGGTGCAGGTTTCCGGATGACGCTGGAAGGTCAGGCTGCTTTCCAGGTAATCCTGGGCCTTACCCCACAGTTGGCTGTGCAGGCATAGTCGCCCCAACGTCAACAGCAAGCCAGCATCGTCTGGGTGCTGCTTCAACCAGCCTTCGGCCGCCTGCAACTGGCGCCCAAGATCCGATCCACGCAACAAGCCGTAAAGGCGCACCAGGGCCGTGTCGTAATGCTGTTTGAGGAAATGCCGCAGCAGCTCTTCCGCCTCAGCTTCGGCGCCCAATTGGCGCAGTTGCTCGGCATACACTGCCACCAGCTCGGGTTGCTTATGCTGTGCTGCCGGCATGGCTTGCCAGGCCTGTTGCAACACCGCTAGAGCCGCTTGCGCGTCACCTTCTTCCTGCTGCCCCGCCTGCAACAAGCGCCCGCGCCAAGCCTGGCGTTCCAGCTCACTCAGTTCGGCATTGCCGAGTATTTTTTCTTTACGCAGATCCGGCAACAGGCCAAGCAGGGCCGACCAATCTTCAGACTGCAGATAAAGCTGCTGCAGCTGACGCAGCACGAGGTGGTGGTGCGGGTGGCGCGAGCGCATGACCTGCAAGGTCTCCAGCGCCTCAGCAGTCTGGCCGCGCGCCAGTTGCAGCTCAGCATGCTGCAAGGCAATCGCCAGCTCCGCTTGCGGCTGACGGTTGAGGGCCTGTTCCAGCAGGTCGTCACTGTCTGCGTATTGACCCAGCTGGTGCGCGGCACGCGCCGCCCCCAGGTAATAACTCAATGGCTGCGGCGAATGGTCTGCCGCCTGTTTCAGGTGACGTAGCGCGCGAGCCCAACGGCCTTCAGCCAGGTCAAGAAAGCCCTGCTGCGATGCCACACGCGCGCGGCGACGATTGTGCAAAGAGGACCAGGGGTTGAGCAAACCGCCAGACGTGACCAGCAATCTCAGGCTCAGGCGTACCAGGTAAACCAATAGCCAAACCACCAACACCAACGCTACAAATGCCCACAGACTGGACTCATAGCGGAAGCCCTGAAAGGCAATCAGCACATAGCCCTTGTGCTCGGCCAACGGCAGACCGAACAACACCAGACTGGCGACGGCGGCGACAACCGCCAAGATCAACAGCAACCAGTAGATACGCTTCATTGCAGCGCCTCCTGCGATGAAGCCTCGGCAGCCTCTGCGGCACTGGCCGCTGGCTTAGTCTCGCTGGGCTGCTGCAGACGTGCGGCCTGCTTGGCCTGAATGTATGCCTGCACGGCATTCAGCGTTGGCGCCAAGTCCGGTGGTGTTACCGCAATCGGCTGCTCAGCCAATTCATCGATGCGCGCGCGTAAGGCACGACTGTTCGGGTTATCCAGATCAAAGTGCGCATCCAACACCTCGCGCGCCTGCTGCAACGCCTGTCGATAGACGTCGCTCTGGCCATGCAACGCGCCCCATTGCGCCTGCTCCAGCGCCAGGCTGAGTGCCAGGCGCACCTGAGTCAGGCTCTGGCCGGCCAACATCGGGCGAATATTGCGATCGGCATTGAAGTCGATGCGGAAATATTCCGCCAAGGTCTGCAAGGCGCGCTGCCACCATTGCGGCTCAGCAGCACCCTCGCTCGCCAATTCACTGAGCACACCACCTTCGCCACTAAACACCGGAGCCTGGGCATTGAGTTGTGCTACCTGCTCACGCAACGCGCCGAGCTGGAGGAACAACCCGGTACGGTCAGGGTTGAGGGTCGAACGTAGCGCTTGCAGGCTCTTGGCCAACTGCTCACGAGCAGCAAACGCAGCAGGATCATTTTGTTCACGGAGGATTTCATCGGCGGCCTGCACCAGCGCGGTGGCACTGCTTATGTCCTGCAACGCAGACAGTCGCAGGCTGGCCAGGCGCAGCAGGTGCTCGGCTTCAGCCAAGCGCCAGTCTTGCCGGCTGGCTCCCAGCACTGTCTCCAGACGCTGGTTAAGTAACTGCTGCTCCCCTTGCAGCTGCGTCAGCAGGCGACGACGCGACTCCAACTCATCAACGCTGGGCAGCTGGTCGATACGCGCCTCCAGCGTCCGGCCAACCTGCGTCAGGCTCTGCGCCGCGCTCAGCGCTTCATTACGCCCATCCTGCAACTGGCTCAGCTGTTGCTGCTCGCGTGCCTCCATCCCGTGTAGCTGCCACAGCCCCCAGCCCCCAGCGCCGGCACCTGCCGCCGCAATCAGTAATGCCAGCAGCGCCAGGCCATTACCACGTGCGGCCGATTTATTCGCGCCGGGTGCAGGCGTGAGCGGTATGTCCGTGGCGGCATCCACCGGCGTCTGCGCTTGCTCGTTCGGGGCTTGATCTTTCGGAGTAGTTGCTTCGCTCACGTATCCATCCTTTGCGTCAGAGATCAGGGGTAGGTTGCGCTTGCAACGCCGCCAGCAACGCCGCGGCACTCGCGCCACGGCAATCCACAACAAATTGCGCACCTGCCGCACGGGCCATTTCGGCGACGCGCGGGCTGGGTACAAATAAGGGTAGCAGGGCCAGCTCAGCCCACGCCTCGGCAGCCAACTCGCGCAAATGCACAAAGCCCTGCCCACTGCTGACCATCAGGGCGTTCAAGTGTTCGGTTTCAACCTGCTTGGCCAGCGCCGCCGGCGGGTATTCCGGCAGCACCCGCCGATACAGGGCGAGACAGTCCACCTGCACGCCTTGGCCGCGCAACCGCTCGGCCATGTACTCTCGACCACCTTCACCACGCAGGATCAGCACCCGTGGATCAGTGGCCGCCGCCAGAGCATGCTGAAATGCCGGCAGCGCCAGCAGCGCCTCACTGTCATCGCCCTGATCGGGATAATGCACCTGCAGGCCATGCTCCTGAAGGAGCTGCGACGTAGCAGCACCAACACTGAACCAAGGCTGGGTGACAGGTGTTGCCACTTGGTAGCGCTGCAATAGTTCGAGCCCCAAACGCGCTGCGGGCTTACTCACTACGATCACCGCGCAGTAGCGGCTCAGCCCCATAAGGGTGGCGCGTAGTTCGGCACACTCGCCCAGCGCCTCGATCGCCAGCAACGGCAAACTGCTGCTGTAAATACCCTGCTGGGCCAAGGTTGCAGCGAGTGCGGCCGACTCCTGAGTCGGCCGCGTTAGCAGCAAACGCCACCCTTTCACTCGGCTGCGGCCTCACCGTACACAGCTTGCAGGATGGCCGCTGCACCCTGCGCCAACAGGGCTTCAGCCACCGCAACGCCGAGTTTTTCGGCATCGGCACTACTGGCGCGCTGCTCGGCGCGCAGCAGTTGCGAACCATCCGGCTGGCCGACCAAACCGCGCAACCACAGCTGCTCACCTTCAAGCAGCGCATAACAGGCGATCGGCACCTGGCAGCCACCATTCAGGTGTTTGTTTAGCGCGCGCTCGGCCGTTACCCGCACCGCGGTGTCGCGGTGATGCAGGGGCGCCAGCAGGGCATGGATTTCGCTGTCGGCGCTGCGGCACTCAATCCCCACAGCCCCCTGGCCGCCAGCCGGCAGGCTGTCTTCGGCGCTGATCGAGGCGCGAATGCGGCTTTCGAAGCCCAGACGGATCAGACCCGCTGCGGCGAGGATGATCGCGTCGTAGTCGCCGGCATCCAGCTTGGCCAGGCGGGTGTTGACGTTGCCACGCAGGAACTGGATTTTCAGATCCGGCCGGCGCGCCAGCAGCTGGGCCTGACGGCGAAGACTGGAAGTGCCGACCACGCTACCGGAAGGCAAGGCATCGAGGCTTGCGTAGGTGTTTGAAACGAAGGCGTCACGCGGATCTTCGCGCTCGCAGATGCAGTACAAGCCCAGGCCTTCAGGGAAATCCATCGGTACATCCTTCATCGAATGCACAGCGATGTCAGCCTGATTCTCCAGCAACGCGGTTTCTAGCTCTTTGACAAACAGACCCTTGCCGCCAATCTTCGCCAGCGGCGCATCGAGCAGTTTGTCGCCACGGCTGACCATTGGTACCAGGCTGACCTTGAGGCCAGGATGCGCCTGTTCGAGACGCGCTTTGACGTGTTCAGCCTGCCACAGGGCCAGGGCACTTTTACGGGTGGCGATGCGAATTTCGCGAGACATGAGCAATTCCAGAAAACGAACTGCCGGGGATAATAACAGGCTGGCCCACATCAGGCCTGCAACCGGACAGTCAATGCCCCTTCGCCTCTACGGTCGGATCGCCGGGGTGCCGCAGATCCAACCAAACGCTAAAGGTTGTGCATCAACTTGCGTACCCCAGCCACATGCCGGCGGCTGACAATCAGTGCTTCTTCGTCCATGCCTTTGAGAAACAGCTGGAAATGCCCGAGTGGCGTGCGCTGTAGCCGCTCGATGCGCTCGCGGGCCACCAACGCATTGCGGTGAATACGCACGAAGCGATCACCAAATTCATCTTCCAGCGCCTTTAGGGGCTCATCCAGCAGCACTTCACCGCCGACGTGGCGCAGGGTCACGTATTTGTGATCAGCAATAAAATAGATCACCTGATCCAGCGGGATCAGCTCAATTCCTTTGCGCGTACGCGCACTGATGTGGCTGCGCGGGCCACCGCCACTGTCCCCCGCTGGACGAGTCAACGCGGCCAGTTGCACGCGGTTCGGGCGTTCGGCTTTCTTCAGCGCTTCACTGAGGCTTTCCGCCCGCACCGGTTTGACCAGATAGCCCACCGCACTGACCTGGAAAGCTTCCAAGGCAAACTCGTCATGAGCCGTACAAAAAATCACCGCCGGCGGCGCCTCGCGCTCACACAGTTTGGCGGCCACCTGCAGCCCATCCATGCCAGGCATGCGGATATCCAAAAGCACCACATCCGGTTTCAGGCTGTCGATCAGGCTCAGGGCCTCCTCACCGTTGCTGGCTGAGGGTTCAAGCACACGATAGCCATCGAGCTCGCCCACCATACGGCTTAGGCGCTCACGGGCCAGGGGTTCATCATCGACAATCAGGACATTCATAATGCACGGGCTTCCTGCTTGGGTCTCACACAAGGATAGCGTAGACAGGTGAAATGGCGGCCGTCACGGCGCTCTACGCTAAGACTGGCCCGCGGGCCGAAAAGTGCCACCAGGCGCGCATCAATATTGCTCAGCGCCTGATGCGTGCCGTTCGATGGCGGTTGCTCGCCGAGTTGTTCGTATGGATTGCTCACGCACAGTTGGAATACCCCCTCGTGATAACTCGCCTCAACCCGCACCAAGCCGCCTTCGATACGCGGCGCAATGCCGTAGATCAAGGCGTTTTCCAATAAGGGTTGCAACGTCAATTGTGGAATCGGCAAATCGTCCGGCACGCCGGCCACCTCCCATTGCAACTGTAGACGCTCGCCGAGCCGATAGCGCTCAATCGACAAATATCGTTGCGCCAGCTCCAGTTCTTCGCGCCAGGGCACCAAGTTGCCGGGCTTGGCCAAACTGGCGCGGAACAGATCGGAGAGATCCAGCACGGCCTGCTCAGCCTTGTATGGGTCAACAACCACCAAACTGGCAATGCTGTTTAGGCTGTTGAACAAAAAGTGTGGACGGATGCGCGCCTGCAGTGACTCGATGCGCGCACGCAGCTCGGCCTGTTCCTGCTTACGCCATTGGCTTTGCAGATAGAAGTAACGCAGCAGCAGCGCCGACATGATCAAGCTGATCAATGCATGCCGCAGGTACAGGTTGACCTCGCCAATCCGCGGCAACGGCCCGCCCAGTTCGTAATAATCGGCGACGGCGGTACAGCCTAATGTCAGCGCGACCACAATGGCGCAGCACAAGGCGCCGGCCGTGGCCGCGGGCATACGCGCCATTAACGGGCGCAGGCGGCACAACACGGCGGCCGAGAGCAGCACGATCCACTGCACAAAGAGCGAAGTCAGGGCCAGACGCACCCAGTCAAAACCCGGCAACATCGGTTCAGCGAGCACCAGCACCAGCACCAGCAACTCCGCCAACAACACCATGCTCAGCAACGCTTCCGGCTCGCACAGTTCAGGAACGAAGAAGTCATCGACCAGGGGAGGCTGCTTTTTTGATAACGGTTTTTTTATTTTCATCGCCGCAGTTTCCGCGTGAGCCGCCCCAGCAGCAAGATAGACCGCTACGGCCGGGCGAAATAAAGCACCGAAATGCGCCCACCACAATAAAACTGTGAACGGCGCAACATTACCCGTCCCGCGCCCCGCTGCAGCAGCGGATAACGCGACGCGGCGAATTTGCCGGCCAGCCTGTTATTATCGGCACACTTTTCCGTCTTGCCGGCCGCCACGTGCGGCCAGCCCGTTTTAGCGCACCAGCGAGCGAAGCCCATGAGCACTGAAAAAACCAACCAATCCTGGGGCGGCCGCTTCAGCGAGCCCGTCGACGCCTTTGTTGCCCGTTTTACCGCATCCGTCGAATTCGACAAGCGCCTCTATCGCCACGACATTATGGGCTCCATCGCCCACGCCACCATGCTGGCCAAGGTCGGCGTTCTGACAGACGCTGAGCGCGACAGCATCATCGAAGGCCTGACGCAGATCCAGGGCGAAATCGAGGCCGGTCAGTTCGACTGGCGCGTCGACCTGGAAGACGTGCACATGAACATCGAAGCGCGCCTGACCGATCGCATTGGCGTCACCGGCAAGAAGCTGCACACCGGGCGTAGCCGCAACGACCAGGTCGCTACCGATATTCGCCTGTGGCTGCGCGACGAAATCGACCTGATCCTCGGCGAAATCACCCGCCTGCAGCAGGGTCTGCTGGAACAGGCCGAGCGTGAGGCGGAAACCATCATGCCGGGCTTCACCCACTTGCAAACTGCGCAGCCAGTAACCTTCGGCCATCACCTGCTGGCCTGGTTTGAGATGCTCAGCCGCGACTACGAGCGCCTGGTCGATTGCCGCAAGCGCACCAACCGTATGCCGCTTGGCTCGGCCGCGCTGGCTGGCACCACCTACCCGATTCAGCGCGAAGTCACCGCGCAACTGCTGGGGTTCGATGCAGCCGGCGGCAACTCGCTGGATGGTGTGTCGGATCGCGACTTCGCCATCGAATTCTGCGCCGCCGCCTCGATTGCCATGATGCACCTGTCGCGCTTCTCCGAAGAGCTGGTGCTGTGGACCAGCGCGCAGTTCCAATTTATCGACCTGCCGGATCGCTTCTGCACCGGCAGCTCGATCATGCCGCAAAAGAAAAACCCCGACGTCCCCGAACTGGTACGCGGTAAAACCGGCCGGGTATTCGGCGCACTGACCGGCCTGCTGACCCTGATGAAAGGCCAGCCGCTGGCCTACAACAAGGACAACCAGGAAGACAAAGAGCCGCTGTTCGACGCCGCCGACACCCTGCGCGACTCGCTGCGCGCCTTCGCCGACATGATCCCGGCGATCAAGCCCAAGCACGCGATCATGCGTGAAGCGGCCCTGCGCGGCTTCTCCACCGCCACGGACCTCGCCGACTACCTGGTACGCCGTGGCCTGCCGTTCCGCGACTGCCACGAAATCGTCGGCCATGCGGTGAAATACGGTGTCGACAGCGGTAAAGACCTAGCGGAAATGAGCCTGGAAGAGCTGCGCCAGTTCAGCGACCAGATCGAGCAGGATGTGTTCGCCGTGCTGACCCTGGAAGGCTCGGTGAATGCCCGTGACCATATCGGCGGCACCGCACCGAATCAGGTGCGCGCAGCCGTGGTGCGTGGCAAAGCCCTGCTGGCTGAGCGCTAAGCCCACCATGACCGATATAAAGCGCCCACGATTTCGCTTCTCCGCTGATCGAAACTCAGCCAGCCGTCGTGTGCGCTATATCGAAGGCACCCAGGAGGCAGAAGGGCTCTGCACCATTTGTCTCCTGGACGAGCACAACCCGCTGCCCGTTGAGAACACCACCATGGCCCTGCACATCCGCCCTGCCACCGTCGAAGACGCGGCCCTGATCCTGGACTTTATTACTGACCTGGCGATCTATGAGAAAGCCGAACACGAGGTGAAAACCGATGTGGCCGGCATCCAGGCCAGTTTGTTTGGCCCTGACAGCACGTCGCACGCGCTGATTTGTGAGCAGAACGGCGTGCCGGTTGGCTATGCCGTGTATTTCTTCAGCTATTCGACCTGGCTAGGCAAGCACGGCATCTACCTCGAAGACCTGTACGTCAGCCCCGACCACCGCAAAATCGGCGCAGGCAAGGCATTGCTCCGGCACCTCGCACAACTGGCCGTGAGCAAAGGTTGTGGCCGCTTGGAGTGGGCCGTACTGGACTGGAACACCCCCGCTATTGAGTTTTATGAGTCCTTCGGCGCCAAGCCCCAAGACGAATGGACCACCTACCGCCTGACGGGCCAAGCCTTGTTGGACTTTGCCCAGAGTTAGCCCCCCCTTTCGGAGCAGAAAATGAGCGAGCAAGACGACGAAGCGTTTGCCGAGGACACCCTGACCCAGGCCATTGAGAACCAACTCGAAGCCGGCGAGCCAGCCTTCGTCCAAGCCGTGCTGAACAAGTTGACCCTGGTCGGCTATGAGCGTGAGGCAATCATCGAGTTGATGGCGCTGGTGTTGGCCGATGAAATCGAGGTGATGTTGCGTGATGACCGCGCCTTTGACCTTGCCCGTTACGAGCAAGGCCTGCGTGCCCTGCCCGAGTTACCAGCACAAAACTGAAGCGCACTTGACCCAGGGCACTGTTCAAAAGGGCTAGCAGGTTGTTACTGTCGGACAATCTGACCCCACAAGGCGCAGCACCGATGATGCATTGGCTTGAGCGAAGCGGCATATTGCTCATCTTGCTCTGCTCACTGACTCCACCCGCGATCGCGGCGGCCGAGCTCCCGCGCATTGGTGCAGAGGACGACTGGTACCCCTACACCGCTTGGCGTGATGGGCAGATCGTGGGTATGTCAGCAGACATTGTGCGCGCAGCCTTCGCCAGCAGCGACACGCCGATCGAACTCGCCGCTTACCCTTATCCGCGCTGCATGGAACTGGCCCGCACCGGCAGCCTGGTGGCGTGTTTCAACACCACCCCAAATCCTCGCATCGAAGCGCAATTCCTCTTGCCACAGGAAATGCTCTTCAGTGATGACATCCTGCTCTGGGCGCGCAACGGCGCTCCACCGCTGGATAACCTCGATGACCTCGCCGGCAAGCGAGTGGCGGTAACCATCGGCTACACCTACGGCGCGCATTTTGACGCCCGCCAGGACATCCAGCGCGTACCGGTGCGCCGTGACCTCAATGGTTTTCTCATGCTGCAGCGTGACCGTGTCGATTACGTGGTCGCGTTTCGCGGCACTACCCAGGCACTGATCCAGCAACATCCGCAGCTGGCCAATCACTTCGTCGCCCTGGCCACCGTCCACCAGCCGCAGCTCTACCTGACCTTCTCCCGCCACCACCCAGAGGCCCCAGCACTGCTGCAGCGCTTTGAGCTGGGTATGCGGCAGATAAAAAGCGACGGCACCTATCAGAAAATTCTTGAGCGCTGGCAGTTACCGGCTCGGCAAGCTGCAGCGCACACCACTACACTGCTGGACAGCCACGACAACAAGACGGAGTCACCATGAACGCATTTACTTCTGACCTGATCGACGAACTGGAAATACTCGCCTTGTATAACCTGAGCAACCACCTGGAAGGGCTCAAAGTACACAACAATGCTTCGATCAAAGCCCAGAAGGCGATTACTCGCCTGCATGAGAAAGGCCTGATCAGCGAGGCAGACGGTGGCTACCTGACCAGCCTGGGCATTGATGCGGCCGAACATACCCAGGGCCTGCTGACCATCCTGTCACCCAAAGCCGCCTTACTGACATAAGCCACTTCAGCCACGTACGCGCCGGGCGATATGGCAGCAGACCCTCTGCTTTGTGCTGCACATCGCGCCCCACGGCCCAATACTGATAAGCAGTTGCTCTCAGGCGTACCACCAGCCCACGTGCTGCGCCTGAGCGCCCCAACCTGACGGCACACACCTTGTTTCAACAGGTTCCAAGTACGGGAGCAGCTGATAGGCTTGCCCCTGATTCCCAGTGAGCATGAGCATGAGTCGCACCCAGGAAATTCGCCCGGACATTGAAGAGGGTATCGATCGTAAGGTCCTGACGCAGCTACGCGCACGCTTCCTCCACGTGAATCAAGGCCGCCTGCAGCGCGCCATGCAGGCGTTATCAACGCGCCAACAACTGGTGCTGAAACTGCTGCCGCTGCTGCTCCACGTCAACCATCCATTGCTGCCTGGCTATGTGTCCGCGCTAACCCCGGCCGGTCTTAGCGGCTTCGAGCCGGATGACGAGCTACTGTCTGAAGTGCAGCGCCTGACCCGCTCATTTGCCTACAAGCCGTATCGCGGCAAGCAGGCCCTGCCGATCCATGGCCTGTTTCTGATGGGCAGCCTGGGTACCGTGGCCCAGGCTGAGCAAAGCGACATGGACCTGTGGGTGTGCCACGCCAGTGACCTTAGCGCGCAACAAGTGCTTGAGCTGGGGAAGAAATGCGCACTACTGGAAAGCTGGGCCGCCACCTTCGGTGCCGAGGCGCACTTCTTTTTAATCGACCCCGCGCGCTTCACTCAGGGCGAGCGCGAAGCGCAACTGACCTCGGATGACTGCGGCACGACCCAGCACTACCTGCTGCTCGACGAGTTCTACCGAACTGCGATCTGGCTCGGTGGACGCACGCCACTGTGGTGGCTGGTGCCGGTGTATGAAGAACAGCGTTACCAGCACTACACCGACACCTTGCTGGCCAAGCGTTTTGTCCGCGCCGAAGACGTCATCGACCTCGGCCACCTGGCGCGCATTCCGCCTGAAGAGTTTATCGGCGCGGGCATGTGGCAACTGTTCAAGGGCATCGAGTCACCCTATAAGTCGGTGCTTAAGCTGCTGCTGACCGAGGTCTACGCCAGCGAGCACCCCAAGGTTGAATGCCTGGCGCTGCGCTTCAAGCAGGCGGTATTCGCCAACCGCCTGGATGTCGACGAGCTCGACCCCTATATCGTCGTCTACCGTCGCCTGGAGGAGTACCTCAAGGTCCGTGGCGAGCATGAACGCCTAGAGCTGATCCGCCGCTGCCTGTACCTCAAGGTCGATAAAAAGCTCAGCCGCCCGCCACGCCACAACCGCAAGAGCTGGCAACGCCTGCTGCTCGAACGCCTGACCGGCGACTGGAACTGGGACAGCCGCCAACTGGCCATGCTCGACAGCCGCAGCCAATGGAAGGTGCGCCAGGTCAGCGCCGAGCGGCGCATGTTGGTCAATGAGCTGA
Organism: Pseudomonas spirodelae; assembly: GCF_034653255.1. Taxonomy (NCBI): domain Bacteria; kingdom Pseudomonadati; phylum Pseudomonadota; class Gammaproteobacteria; order Pseudomonadales; family Pseudomonadaceae; genus Pseudomonas; species Pseudomonas spirodelae. The sequence goes on from NZ_JAYEET010000005.1 coordinate 19,896, forward strand.
CCTACAGCTACCGCTTTCTCTCGCAATTCGCCCGTAACGCAGACGTGGGTAGCTCACTCAACAGCCGCGATCTGGGCATTCTCGGTCGCCGCCTGTATGCCGCCTTCGAGCGCAAGGCCGGCAAGATCGAATTTATCAACCCCGGCATCGCCCCAGACCTCGGCGAAGACACCCTGACCCTGGCGCAGAGCCCAAGCCCGGATGAGCCCAATGAAACCCTTTGGGCGCTCTACAGCGGCAGCGTTAACGCACAAGACCTGGCAGATTTCTCGCCGCTGAAACGCTCGCGTGAGCTGATCGAACTGCTCGCCTGGTGCCAGCGCAACGGCGTGATCGACAGTAGCACGCGGCTGTCACTGCACCCTGGTAGCAGCGACCTGACCGAGTATGAGCTGTCCAACCTGCTCAGCAGCCTGCAACAGGTGATACCGCTGCCGCTGCCCGCGGTCGACGAAGCCGCTCTGCTCAGTGCCAGCGTGCCCAAAGAGGTGCTGCTGCTGATCAACGTCGGTATCGACCCGCTGAAACAGTTCAGCCAGATGAACATGCACATGACCAGCGAGCGCACCGACGCACTGGGCTATTCCGGGGTACGTGAGAACCTGATTCTGACCCTCGACCAAATCACCCTGAACAGCTGGAATGAGTTACTGGCCACCCGCTATGACGGCCCGACTGCACTGCTCGATTGCCTGCGCGACTTCCTCAATGCCCTGCCCGCCAGCGGCCAAAAACCTAATTTGCAGGTGCGCTGCTTCTGCCGCAACCGCGCCACAGCGATTGCCGAACGGGTCGAGGAGCTGTTCCGCGAAACCCTTGCCAGCTTCAGCAGCCAACAGGCCAACCGCTACCTGCTGCAAATCAAACAGCAGTATCACTTACTCGAACTGAAGCCCGGCCACGTCAGCCACAGCAGCCTGAAAGACCTGCCCACATTGATCGAACATTTGGGCGAAGAGCTGCCCGGCTACAGCGACTTGCACCTGGATCGCAGCGCCCTGGAGGGTGAAGACCTGGCGCTGATCCTACCGCTTGGCAGGCCGCAGTGCATCCAAGTGTTCTACCGGCTGAACGAAGCCAGCGCCACGGCCGAGCTGAGCGTGCTCGATGAGCACAACGCGCTATGGCGCCAGCAGATGCCGTACCGTGACGAACAAAGCCTACTGACCCCACTGCAACGCTTTCTGCAATCCGTGCTGTACCGACGCAACGCCCTGCTGCCGCTGGATAACCTGCCAGCACATCAGCCGCTGGAGATTCTCTATTACCAAGTGCTGCCCGATGCGCCGTTACGCGCGCAGCGTTTGGAGCGGCGAGCGCCGCCACTGTCACCGATCAGTCATCCGTTTTATGACGTGCAAGCTATTGTCGAGCCAGGCGATGGCAAAAAATCTCCGGGAGAGATTTTTGACGTCGCGAAGCGACGGCCCGCAGAGTGGTCGCCAGGGATGGCAGGCCACAAGCGCACGCACGTCACGCTGTACTGTAACCACCGGGAGTTTTCTGAATTGGAATACGCCGGTGACCTGTTCGCCGCCGTCGCCCAGCACATCCTCGCGCAACGCCGTGATAGCGCGCGCTACCCCTGCTACATCACCGACTTGGATCTATCAGCCGTGCTCGGCGAGGGGCATATGCAGAGCGTGCATTACCTGCGCTACAAGAGCCGCCTGGAAGCGGCACTCAATCAGGCCCTGCAGAAAGCCTGAGTTCGTCGGTTAGGCGCGGTTATATTCGCCCGCCGCTTCCGGCTGGTATTCCACCGCCAGCAGGGTCAGCTTGAGCACTTTGCCGCTGGGCGTGACCCAGTCGATATGCTGACCCACGGACAAGCCGAGCAGGGCGGTGCCAACCGGCGCCAGCACCGACACACAGCCTTCGCCACCAGCGTCCTGCGGGTAGACCAGGGTCAGGTGGTAATCCTTGCCGCTGCTTTCTTCACGGCAATGCACCCGCGAATTCATGGTAACCACCCCGGCCGGCACTTCGTCATGCCCCACCACATCGGCACGATCAAGTTCGGCCTGCAACGCGACGGCATTGGGGCCGAAATCGTCGAGACTGTCGAGCAGATGCTCCAAGCGCTGCAGGTCAAGACGGGTGATGGTGAGCGAAGATGGGCTGGTCATGGTGCGGGTATATCCCCTTTACGGATGGTGAAAAAAGCAAAACCCCATCACGAAGACGGGGTTTTGCAAGATTTTGCTGACCGTACCACAGCCACTCAAATAAACAAGACCGCCCGGTCAAGGGTTATCGCTGCGCTGCTGCAGGCGCACCTCAGCCGCCGCACAGATCGCGCACTGGCGCAGCCGGTCGGCCTTGCTCCAGTCGAGAATGTCCTGCAGCGTACGGCCACAACCCAGGCAGATATCGTGATCATCCAGGCAGCACTGGCGGCGGCAGGGCGAAGCGACCTGCTCGCCCATCGCCTCAGAGTTCTTCGAACTCAAGGTCGGCACCCGATTGCTCAAGCGTGATACGTGCAAGCATTTCGCCCAGCTGCTCGTCGCTGCTGTCACAGATCCAGCGCTCGCTGGCCGGGTCGTAATCGAAATGGAAACCACCGGAACGGGCTGCCAGCCAGAGCTGACGCAGGGGCTCCTGGCGACTGAAGATCAACTGCGTGCCGTTCTCGAAACGTACGGTCAGCACCCCGGCCGAGTTTTCCAGATCAAGGTCCAGGTCGCAGTCATCGAAAATATCTTCCACCGCCTGTTGGGTGGCATCGACCAGATCGTGAAAGCGGGCTTCGGTCAAACTCATTACGACATACCTCAAAAAATTCAGCGACTACAAAAAGCCTTGGGTAGCGGGCGCTATAACAGCGTGACGGTTAGGCAAGGCGCCAGTAGGTGAGAAACGCAGCGCAGCATAGTAACAGCCAACGCTTGCACCACAGAGGTGAACGGATTGAAGGATAACCCGGCCTCGCGCAAATGCCGCTGCAGGGTACGCTGACTCAGTGGCAACGCCTCAGGTAACCGAGCACACCTTAGCGGTAGACGACTAATACTGAACTACTCACGACGAGGGGGCTGACTATTCAGGCGCCCGATCACGGGTGCCGAGTACGCGCTCCCACGCGACAAGCAAGGCCGCGCCAGACGGGACCCCTGGCGCATAGGCAAGGCGTCGGGGGCTCGGTATACTCCGGCGCAATCATGCTTTTTACAGGGATTTCATCATGAAGCGGTTGTTTACTGCCCTCTTCACCGTGGTTGCTATCAGCTCACTGCTCGCTGGCTGCGGCCAAAAAGGCCCGCTGTTCCTGCCGGAAGAAAGCGCGTCCGTGGCCGCACAGGCGGAACCCGCAACTGAACCTGCACAGACCGAATAAGGACAGCGCATGAACGCCTTCAACTACCGCGACGGTACGCTGTTCGCGGAAGGGGTGGCGTTGTCCGCCATCGCCCAACGCTTCGGCACGCCGACTTACGTCTATTCGCGTGCACACATCGAAGCGCAGTACCGTGCCTATGCGGATGCCCTGCAGGGCATGCCGCATCTGGTCTGCTTCGCCGTCAAAGCCAACTCCAATATCGGTGTTTTGAATGTCCTGGCGCGTCTTGGCGCCGGTTTTGACATCGTCTCCCGTGGTGAGCTGGAGCGTGTACTGGCCGCCGGTGGTGAGGCGAACAAGATCGTCTTCTCCGGTGTCGGCAAGAGCCGCGACGACATGCGCCGCGCCCTTGAAGTGGGCGTGCACTGCTTCAACGTCGAGTCCACTGACGAGCTGGAGCGCCTGCAAGTAGTGGCCGCTGAACTGGGCCAGACAGCGGCGATTTCGCTGCGGGTCAACCCGGATGTGGACGCGGGCACGCACCCGTACATTTCCACCGGGCTGAAAGAAAACAAATTTGGTATCGCCATCAGCGATGCGCCGGCCGTATACGCCCGCGCAGCAGCCCTGCCGAACCTGCAGGTGGTGGGCGTCGATTGCCATATCGGCTCACAGCTAACCACGCTGCCACCGTTCCTCGATGCCCTCGACCGCCTGCTCGCACTGATCGACAACCTGGCCGGCCAAGGCATCCAGATCAAGCACCTGGACTTGGGCGGCGGCCTCGGCGTGCAGTACCGCGACGAACAGCCACCACTGGCTGGCGACTACATAAAAGCAGTGCGCGAGCGCATTGCCGGGCGTGAGTTGAAGCTGGTATTCGAGCCAGGCCGTTCGATTGTCGCCAACGCCGGTGTGTTGCTGACCCAGGTCGAATACCTCAAGCACACCGAACACAAAGACTTTGCCATCGTCGACGCTGCGATGAACGACTTGATCCGCCCGGCGCTCTACCAAGCCTGGATGGATGTGATCGCCGTGCAGCCGCGTACCGGTGCGACGCGCAATTACGACATCGTCGGGCCGATTTGCGAAACCGGCGACTTCCTCGCCAAGGACCGCGAGCTGGCCCTGACCGAGGGCGATCTACTGGCCGTGTGCTCAGCCGGTGCCTATGGCTTTGTCATGAGTTCCAACTACAACACCCGCGGCCGCGCCGCCGAGGTGATGGTGGATGGCGACCAGGTCTTCGAAGTGCGTCGTCGCGAGACGCTCAGCGAGCTTTTTGCAGGCGAACACTGCCTGCCGCCCGCGAGCTAAAAGGACGAGTTCATGTTATTGCGTTTTACCAAGATGCACGGCCTCGGCAATGATTTCATGGTCCTCGACCTGATCAGCCAGCACGCGCACATACAGCCGAAAAACGCCAAGCAATGGGGCGATCGCCACACCGGCGTGGGCTTCGATCAGCTGCTGCTGGTCGAGCCGCCGAGTAATCCAGACGTGGACTTCCGCTACCGCATCTTCAATGCCGACGGTTCGGAAGTGGAACAGTGCGGCAACGGCGCGCGCTGCTTCGCGCGCTTCGTGCTGGACAAGCGCCTGACTGTGAAAAAGCAGATCCGCGTGGAAACCAAGGGCGGCATTATCGAGCTGGACGTGCGCAACGACGGGCAGATCAGCGTCAACATGGGCGCACCGCGCCTGGTCCCAGCCGAGATCCCGTTTCAGGCCGAGCAGCAGGCGCTGAGCTACAGCGTGGCCGTCGACGGACAGACCGTTGAGTTGGCCGCGGTGTCCATGGGTAACCCGCATGCCGTGCTGCGCGTCGACAGCGTCGATAACGCGCCGGTGCACAGCCTGGGGCCGAAGCTCGAACACCACCCGCGCTTCCCGCAACGGGTTAATGTCGGCTTCCTGCAAGTGCTTGACCGCCATCGCGCCAAGCTGCGCGTGTGGGAGCGTGGCGCCGGGGAAACCCAGGCCTGTGGCACCGGCGCCTGCGCCGCGGCGGTCGCGGCAATCAGCCAGGGCTGGATGGACTCGCCGGTGCAGATTGAGTTGCCTGGCGGCAAACTGAGCATTGAATGGGCAGGCCCGGGCCAGCCCGTTATGATGACCGGCCCCGCTGTACGCGTGTACGAAGGACAGGTTCGTCTATGACCGACAAGCAGGATTCACCCAAGCCACTGGATTCGGAGACAGTTGCCGCTTACCTGCGCCTGCATCCGGAGTTCTTTATCGATCACGACGAGTTGATCCCCGAGCTGCGCATCCCGCACCAGCGCGGCGATACCGTGTCGCTGGTTGAGCGGCAGGTGAAGCTGCTGCGCGAGCGCAATATCGAAATGCGTCAGCGCCTCTCACAATTGATGGATGTGGCCCGCGACAACGACCGCCTGTTCGACAAGACCCGCCGCCTGGTGCTCGACCTGCTCGACGCCAACAGCCTGGAAGAAGTGGTCAGCTGCGTCGAAGACAGCCTGCGCAGTGAGTTTCAGGTGCCCTTCGTTAGCCTGATCCTGTTCAGTGAAGCACCGTTGCCCGTTGGCCGCTCAGTCAGCAGCGCCGAAGCGCACCAGGCTGTCGGCAGCCTGCTGGCGGGAGGCAAGACCATCTGCGGGGTACTGCGCGAGCATGAGTTGAATTTCCTGTTCGGCAGCAAGGACGGCAAACAGGTCGGTTCGGCAGCGGTGGTCAGCATCACCCATCAAGGCCTGCATGGTGTGCTGGCGATTGGCAGCAGCGATCCGCAGCATTACAAAAGCTCGCTGGGCACCCTGTTTCTCGGCTATATCGCCGAAGTCCTGGCCCGTGTCGTGCCCGGTTTTGCCACACCCTTGCGTTCGGTGCGTTAACCGGCGCAGCGACCGCACCGTAGGGAGCTGCCATGCAAGACCTCCTGGACGCCTACCTCGAACACCTGCGCAGTGAGCGCCAGCTGTCCTCGCACACCTTGATCGGCTATCGGCACGACCTGAGCACGCTATTGGCGCTGTGTCCGCCCGAGCACATTGACCGCTGGTCGGCGCTCGACAGCGCGCGGCTGCGGCGCATGGTCGGACGCCTGCACATGCAAGGGCAATCTAGCCGCAGCCTGGCGCGCCTGCTTTCCGCGACCCGTGGCCTGTACCGTTACCTGATTCGCGAAGGCCACTGCGAAAGCGACCCCGCCAGCGGCCTGATGCCGCCCAAAGGCGAACGCCGCCTGCCAAAAACCCTAGACGCCGATCGCACGGCACAACTGCTCGACGGTGCTCTGGAAGACGACTTTATCGCCCTGCGTGATCAGGCGATGTTGGAACTGTTCTACTCCTCCGGGTTGCGCCTGTCGGAGCTGGTCAGCCTCAACCTGGACGGCCTCGACCTGCCCGCCGGCCTGGTACGCGTCACCGGTAAAGGCAACAAAACCCGCGAGCTGCCCATCGGCCGCATGGCACGTCAGGCCATGGAGCACTGGTTGCCGTTACGCGCCCTGGCCAAGCCTGCCGATGGCGCTGTGTTTATCAGCCAGCAAGGCCGGCGTATCGGCCCGCGAGCCGTGCAGCTGCGGGTGCGCCAAGCCGGCGTACGCGAACTGGGTCAGCACCTGCATCCGCATATGCTGCGTCACAGCTTCGCCAGCCATATGCTGGAGTCGTCCCAAGACTTGCGCGCGGTGCAGGAACTGCTCGGCCATGCTGACATCGCCACCACGCAGATATACACCCACCTGGATTTCCAGCACCTGGCCACGGTCTATGACCAGGCTCACCCACGGGCCAAACGCAAAGGCAGCACAGAATGAGTATTCAGCTGATCACCTTCGACCTTGACGACACTCTGTGGGATGTCACCCCGGTGATGCAGGACGCCGAAGCGGCGCTGCGTAACTGGCTGGCTCTGCACGCGCCGCGCCTCGGCGCTGTGCCGGTGGAGCATCTGTGGTCAATTCGTGCCAGCCTGCTGCTGGCCGAACCCATGCTCAAGCACCGCCTCAGTGAGCTGCGCCGGCGCATCCTCCTGCATGCCCTGACAGACGCGGGTTACCCGCACAGCGAGGCGCAGGCGCTGGCCGAGGCCGGCTTTCAGATCTTCCTTGCGGCGCGCCATCAGGTCGAACTGTTTGCTGAGGTGCACCCCACACTTGAAGCCCTGGCTAATCGCTTTCAGCTTGGGGTTATCACCAACGGCAATGCCGATGTGCGCCGTCTCGGCCTGGCGGACTACTTCCAATTCGCCCTCTGCGCCGAAGAATTGGGCGTCGGCAAACCTGACCCGAAACCGTTCACCGAAGCCCTGAAGCGCGCCGGCATTGCCGCCGAACACGCGGTGCATATTGGCGACCACCCCAGCGATGATATTGCCGGGGCTCAGGCGGCGGGTCTGCGCGCCATCTGGTTCAACCCCCTGGGCAAAGCTTGGGAGGCCGACAACCACCCGGATGGAGAGATCCGCAGCTTGGCAGAGTTGCCGACCTTGCTGCACAGCTGGGCGTAAGCAACCCTTAACGCCACAAAAAAGCCCACAGGCTTATGGCCTGTGGGCTTTTTTGTGTTACCGCAGGCGCTTAGATAGGGCGGCTGCCGTATTTGCCTTCGGGCTTCTTGGGCGGGTCGGAGACCACATTCGGCTCGACCTCCTGCACCTTGCCGCCACGCGAGAGAAACTCCTCCATGGCGCGGGCCAGGGCATCACGGTCTTTCTGCTTGGCTTCAACGCTCGGCAAGTCTTCTACCGAGACAGCAGCCTTGGCTTTTTTAGGCTTGCTGGTGACTACAACTTCATCGTCGCTGTCGTCGTCATCGCTAGTGTCGCCATCATCAGCGGCAGCCAGCTCCTCACCTTCGTCTTCGTCAGCGCTTTCTAATTCGTCGTTTTCCAGATCATCGTCGCTCATGTTCCAACCTCATGACTTGCGAAAAGCAGAGTAGTTATAGCCCAGCGGCGTCAGCTTTCTAACGCCGCTGATAAAAAATCCAATGGTCTTGCCTGGGCTGAGCGCTACGCATCGGCGAGCGGCACTCAACGGCGCGCATTTTAGGGTCTGTTGCTGCTGGATCACAACCGCGCGCGTGCCTAAAAACAGCAGACTTTTCCGACCCACAGAAAAAACAAAGGGCGCCATTAGGCGCCCTTGTTCAAACCCAGCAGGAATTAACGCTTGGTGAATTCCGGGTAGGCTTCCATACCGCACTCGGCGATATCCACACCCTCGTATTCCTCTTCTTCACTGACGCGCAGCCCCATCACCAGCTTGATGATGGACCAGACGATCAGGCTGCAAACGAAGACCCAGGCGAAGATCGAACCGATACCGAGCAGCTGTGCGCCCAGCGTCGCGTCGCTATTGGTCAGGCAAACCGCCAGCAGGCCCCAGATACCGACCACACCGTGCACCGAGATGGCGCCGACAGGATCGTCGAGTTTGAGCTTGTCCAGCGCGAGGATCGAGAACACCACCAGCACGCCGCCCACACCACCGATCAGAGTGGCCTGCATGGCTGTTGGGGTCAGCGGTTCGGCAGTAATAGCCACCAGGCCAGCCAGGGCACCGTTAAGGGCCATGGTCAGGTCAGCCTTGCCGAACAGGATGCGTGCCACGATCAGCGCCGCGATCAAGCCACCGGCAGCGGACATGTTGGTGTTCACAAACACGTTGGCCACGGCGTTGGCGTCTTCGATGGTGCTCATCTTCAGCTGCGAGCCACCGTTGAAGCCGAACCAGCCCATCCACAGGATGAAGGTACCCAACGCAGCCATTGGCAGGTTGGCACCCGGAATGGCGTTGACCTGGCCATTCGGGCCGTACTTGCCTTTACGTGCGCCGAGCAGCAGTACGCCAGCCAGAGCAGCAGTTGCGCCCGCCATGTGCACCACACCGGAGCCGGCGAAGTCGAGGAAGCCGGCTTCGTTGAGGAAGCCCGAACCCCATTTCCAGAAGCCCTGTACCGGATAGATGAAACCGGTCATGACCACCGCGAATGCCAGGAAGGCAAACAGCTTCATGCGCTCAGCCACAGCACCGGACACGATCGACATGCAGGTCGCAGCGAACACCACCTGGAAGAAGAAGTCCGAACGCGCCGAGTAGTAAGGCGCGTCGTCACCGCCGGCCAAGACCGACTCAACGCTGTGCTCGTCACCCAACAGGAAACCCAGGCTTGGCAGGATGCCGCCTTCCGGGCTGGAGTACATGATGTGGTAGCCGATCACCAGGTACATGATGCTCGCCACTGCGTACAGGGCGATGTTCTTGGTGAGAATTTCAGTAGTGTTTTTGGCCCGCACCAGACCGGATTCGAGCATGGCAAAACCTGCTGCCATCCACATCACCAGAGCGCCGCAAATCAAAAAGTAGAAGGTATCAAAACCGTACTGCAGTGCAGTCAATGCTGTGTTGTCCATGGTTCACCTCTTGCCGTTACGCTTTTTAGCGCTATTCGGTTAAGGCGTCCGGGTTGGCGCCGGACGCACTCCGTGTGCTTACAGGTTGTAGCCGCGCTCGTTATGCAGGGCGAGATCGAGACCGATGGTCTCTTCCTCTTCACTGACACGCAGGCCCATTACTAGGTCGATCACTTTCAGGATTACGAAGGTCACCACAGCGGTGTACACCACCGTGAAGGCCACCCCTTTGAACTGAATCCACAACTGCCCCGCAATGTCTTCCACCGCGCCGAAGCCGCCCAAGGCGGGCGCGGCGAACGCCCCAGTGAGAATAGCGCCGACAATCCCGCCCACGGCATGCACGCCGAATACATCGAGGGAATCGTCATAACCCAGCTTGCGTTTCAGGCTGGTGGCGCAGAAGAAGCAGATCACCCCACTGGCCAGACCAATCGCCAGAGCGCCCATCGGCCCCGCGGTACCGGAGGCCGGCGTGATCGCCACCAGACCCGCCACAGCACCCGAGGCAATGCCCAGAACGCTGGGTTTGCGATGGGTGATCCACTCAGCGAACATCCAGCTCAGCGCCGCTGTAGCGGTGGCAATCTGAGTCACCAGCATGGCCATACCGGCGCTGCCGTTGGCGGCCAGCGCAGAGCCTGCATTGAAGCCGAACCAGCCGACCCAAAGCATGCTTGCACCGATCAGGGTGTAGCCGAGGTTGTGCGGCGGCATCGCCGTAGTAGGAAAGCCCTTACGCTTGCCCAGCACCAGACAGGCCACCAGACCGGCAATACCCGCGTTGATGTGCACCACGGTGCCGCCCGCGAAGTCGAGCACGCCCCAGTCCCACATCAAAGCACCGTCGCCACTCCAGACCATGTGCGCGATAGGCGCATAGACCAGGGTGAACCACACCACCATGAAGATCAGCATGGCCGAGAACTTCATGCGCTCGGCAAAGGCACCGACAATCAGCGCAGGGGTGATGATGGCAAAGGTCATCTGGAAGGTGATGAAGACACTCTCCGGAATCCCAGCCACCAGGCTGTCTAGAGTCAAACCAGAAAGGAAGGCTTTGGAGAAACCACCGACGAAGGAGTTGAGGTTAAGTACCCCCTGCTCCATGCCAGTCGTGTCGAAGGCCATGCTGTAGCCATAGACGACCCAAAGAATGCTGATCAACCCGGTAATCGCAAAACACTGCATCAGCACTGACAGCACGTTCTTCGAACGCACCATGCCAGCGTAGAAAAGCGCCAGACCGGGAATGGTCATAAACAGCACCAGTACAGTGGCGACCAACATCCAAGCGGTGTCGCCGCTGTTCAGGCTTGCCTCTTCGGCCATGGCATAGCCAGGAACGAGAGACAAAAGGGCTCCTAGCCCTGCGATTTTTCGCAGAGTCATGGTTTAACTCCTGGGGCGTGGGGGTTCGTGCGGAGGCTTAAACTGCGTCGGTGCCGGTTTCGCCGGTACGGATGCGGATGGCCTGTTCCAGGTTTACAACGAAAATCTTGCCGTCACCGATCTTGCCGGTGTTGGCAGCTTTGGTGATGGCCTCGATCACACGATCGAGTTGATCGTCAGCGATGGCCACGTCGATTTTCACTTTTGGCAAGAAATCGACCACGTATTCAGCGCCGCGGTACAGTTCGGTATGGCCCTTCTGACGACCAAAACCTTTGACTTCAGTGACCGTGATGCCCTGCACGCCGATCTCCGACAGTGACTCACGAACGTCGTCCAGCTTGAACGGCTTGATGATGGCAGTGACTAGCTTCATGAAACTCTCTCCCGTGTATGGTGGACTTGCCCCAGGAATTACGAACCCGGTCCAAGTCTAAGCGCAGTGCCTGGCTTTTGTAATGCATCGCAGCCCTGATCCAACGGCACCGATACTCAGCAACCGCTCCCAACGAAACACTTCCCCGCTTCGCCTGACGCACCGGAACTGCATCAGTGCTTGCGTCGCAGGAGACAAAGCAGAAAGCTTGCCAGGTCAGGTAAAACCGATTTATTTCATGCAGTTACCCAGTAAACGGGCGTTTTAGCCCAGTAATAGCCAACAGCCAGCGCACAACAACGGTGCAACAGCCCGCTGAGCCGCGCGCGAAAACCGTGCAAGCAGCCTCCATCCCACGCCAAGCGCACCCGGCAAGCCGGTTAAAACTGCGTGCTACACTGCCGCCATCTGTAAACGGAACCTCATTATGCTGCCACCTAAAGCCCTGCTAGACGCCCTGACCACCCATGCCTCGCGCCTGTTCAACGGCGATGCGCCCTTGCCGCGCAGTGAATTCGAAGCCCAGTTCAAGGTGCTGTTGCAAAGCGCCTTCAGCAAACTCGACCTGGTCAGCCGCGACGAATTCGACAGCCAGATGGTCGTATTAGCCCGCACCCGCGCTCGCCTGGAAGCCCTCGAAGCCAAGGTCAGCGAGATGGAAGCCCGCAACGCAGCCACCACCGCGCCCAACGAGTAATACCCAAGCGGATGCATCTGCCGATCAAGGAGTGATCGATGTCCCTGGCCATAGTCCACAGCCGCGCCCAAGTTGGCGTTGAAGCGCCCGCCGTCACCGTCGAGGCCCACTTGGCCAATGGCCTGCCCTCACTGGCGCTGGTCGGCTTGCCAGAAACCGCGGTCAAGGAAAGCAAGGACCGCGTGCGCAGTGCCATCCTCAACTGCGCCTTCGACTTTCCGCCCCGACGCATCACCCTCAATCTGGCCCCGGCCGATCTGCCCAAGGACGGCGCCCGTTTCGACTTGGCGATTGCCCTCGGCATTCTCGCTGCCAGCGGCCAGGTTCCTGCGGCGGCGCTGGAACAGCTCGAATGCTTAGGTGAACTGGCGCTGTCCGGGGCGATTCGCCCGGTGCAAGGCGTATTGCCTGCGGCACTGGCGGCCCGCGCCGCCGGACGCACCCTGGTGGTGCCCAAGGCCAATGCCGAGGAAGCCAGCCTGGCGTCTGGGCTGACGGTGATTGCCGTCGAGCACTTGCTAGAAGTTGCCGCGCACCTTAACGGCCAAACACCGATTGCGCCGTTTCAAGCGCAAGGCCTGCTGCGCCAAGTATTGCCCTACCCTGACCTAGCCGAAGTACAGGGCCAGATTGCCGCCAAACGCGCACTGTTGGTGGCCGCCGCAGGCTCGCATAATTTGCTGTTTACCGGCCCGCCCGGCACCGGCAAAACCCTGCTGGCCAGCCGCCTGCCTGGCTTACTGCCGCCCCTCAACGAGGCGGAAGCACTGGAAGTAGCCGCCATCCATTCCGTGGCCAGCCACACGCCGCTGAACGCCTGGCCGCAAAGACCGTTTCGTACACCGCATCACAGCGCATCGGGCCCGGCGCTGGTGGGGGGCGGCAGTCGCCCGCAACCGGGCGAAATCACCTTGGCCCATCACGGCGTGTTGTTTTTAGATGAGCTGCCCGAGTTTGATCGCAAGGTGCTAGAGGTCCTGCGCGAGCCGCTGGAAAGCGGGCATATCGTGATTGCCCGTGCCCGCGACAAGGTACGTTTTCCCGCGCGCTTCCAGTTGGTGGCGGCGATGAACCCCTGCCCCTGCGGCCACCTGGGCGACCCTTCCGGGCGCTGCCGTTGCAGCAGCGAGCAAATCCAACGCTACCGCAACAAACTCTCCGGGCCTTTTCTCGACCGTATCGACCTGCACCTGACGGTGCCGCGCGAAACCACCCGCCTCAACCCCAGCACTGAGCCCGGTCCAGGCAGCGCCGAGCTGGCCGCTCAGGTGGTTAAAGCACGTCAGCAGCAACTGGAACGCCAAGGCTGCAGCAACGCGCACCTCGACCTTAACGGCGTGCAACAGCATTGCCGCTTGCCCGACGCCGACCGCCAGTGGCTGGAAAACGCCTGCGAGCGCCTGGGCCTGAGCCTGCGCGCCGCTCACCGCGTATTAAAAGTGGCACGCACCCTGGCCGACCTGGACGGCGCCGCAGATATCAGCCGCAATCATCTGGGCGAAGCCTTGCAGTACCGCCCCAGCGGCAGCGCGACCTGAATCACCGGCATAAAGAAGCCCCGCATGCGGGGCTTCTTTATGCCGCAGGGCAAAGCGGAGTGTTAGTCGCGCTGTGCGGCGTACTCACGGCAAGCGTCGCCAAACGCTTTGAAGATTTTCACCGAATGCGGGTTTTGCGCGGCCTGCCACTCCGGGTGCCATTGCACCGCCAAGGTGAACTGCTCAACGCCCGGCAGGTGAATCGCCTCAACCAAACCATCTTCGGCGTGGGCCAGAGCCTCAACGCCCTCACCCAACTGATCAAGCGCCTGGCCATGCAGCGAATTAACCGGAAACGCCGCATCGCCCATCAGCTCAGCAAACCAGCTACCGGGCAGCGCCTGCACGGTATGGCTGTCGGCGTACTGCACTGCCACTGGGTCGTTGGAGTCTTCACGGTGATCGTTCAAGCCCGGCACTTCGTAGGCTTTCTGGTGAATGGTGCCACCCAGCGCCACGTTTATTTCCTGCATACCACGGCAAATGGCGAACAACGGCAAACCGCGCTTGAGGGCCGCGCGAATCAGCGGAATATCGAACAGATCACGCTCTTTATCCTGGCCCTTGCTCGGAGTCTTGTTCTTCTGACCATAAAGCGCCGGGTCGATATTGCTCCCCGCACCCGTCAGGTACACACCATCAACCATGGACAGGTACTGGTCGATGTCATCGACGCCACAGCAGCTCGGGGCCAATACCGGCACACAGCCAGCTATCTCCGCCAACGGCGTGATGTATTTGTGGGTCATGACCTGATAAGCGTGGCCTTTGCGTTCCTGGGTGCCCATAGACATCAGGACCACCGGTTTACGCGCCGCTGGGCGCTTGTTGGTATCGTTGTTGGACATACTTCACCTTGGGGCCGGACAGCCGGCCATTGCTATGCAGGGCGTCAAACACTGTGGCACGCACCCTGTTGTGCGCGTGGCTTAAGGACTTAGAAGCCCCTAAACCCTGCGAGCAAGTCTGCCAAAGCCGTAAAATATGTCAAACGAATAAGTGCAAATTGTTTGACAAACGCCCATCAAGACGGCAGTAAACTTTCGACTAACAACCAATAAGCCATTGAAAAATAATAATAAAAACTTAAAGCGCGCAATTCATTAGTCCAATATTTTTTACGCCTTGGCGCAGCTGATTTAATCCCCCGGCAGGCGCTGCACTGGCGGTAATTGCATGGCCGCTACGTCAGCCAACAGATAATCACGCAGCCGCCGGAAACGCTCCTGACCACGCCGCGCCTTGGGCCAAACCAGGTAGTAGCGGTCGCCGCTGGGCACTGCACTGGGCCAAGGCAAGCCGAGCCGCCCTTGCGCGACATCCTCGGCGACCATCACCAAGTCGCCGATGGATACGCCATAACCGCGCGCGGCCGCCACGATGCCCAGCTCCAGGGTGTCGAACACCTGGCCACCCTTGAGCGGCACTTGATCGGCCAGCCCCATGGCCTGCAACCAGCGCCGCCAATCGCGGCGATCCGGGGTGGGGTGCAACAACTCGGCGGCCTGCAGACGCGACAGATCCCAGGGCTCCTCAGTCAACGCCTCAGGCGCGCAGACGGGGATCAGCCACTCGGCAAACAGCTCAGTGCTTTCCCATTCCTCCGGAAAGTCGCCCTGCCCGAGCAGCACCGCGCAGTCGAACGGCTCATGCAGAAAGTCCACCTTGTCCACATCCATCCAGGCACTGGTCAGCTGCACTTCGCTGGCACTGCTCAGGCGGTAATGCGACAGGCGCGCCAGCAACCAACGCATGGTCAGTGTCGAGGGGGCTTTTAGGCGCAGCACGCTGTCATCGACGCGCAGGGTGTTGCAGGCGCGCTCCAGCGCCTCAAAGCCATCACGCAGCCCCGGCAGTAGTAGGCGCGCCGTCTCGGTGAGTTGCAGGCTGCGGCCCCGGCGCTCAAACAGGCGACAGGCAAAGTGCTCTTCAAGGGTGCGCACATGGCGGCTGACCGCACTCTGGGTAATCGCCAACTCTTCGCCGGCGCGGGTGAAGGAGCAGTGCCGTGCTGCCGCTTCAAAGGCGCGTAAGGCATACAGCGGCGGCAAGCGCGGGCTCATAAGGTTAATCCATGAGTAATAGTCATATCTGGCATCGCTATTATCCTTTTGTGCCGGCACCAATAGCGCAGGAAAATTGCGCATTCTCTGCCTGCACGGAGCACCCGAGCAAGCCTTCTAACTGAGTAGAACTCATCATGCTGCAACCGCTTCGTGGCGAGTTACGCGCCATCTTGAAACTTGCCGGGCCGCTAATTGCGGCGCAACTGGCGCACGTACTAATGGTGTTTACCGACACCGTGATGATGGGCCTGCTCGGCCCCGCCACTCTGGCAGCAGGCGGCCTGGGGGCGGCCAGCTACTCCTTTGTCTCGATCTTCTGCGTCGGGGTGATTGCCTCGGTCGGCAACCTGGTGGCGATCCGTCACGGCGCCAATGACGCAGCCGGAGTGACCCGGTTGACCCAGAACGGCCTGTGGCTCGGCTGGGGGCTGGCGCTGCTGGCCGGGCTGGCGCTGTGGCACCTCGGCCCGGCACTGCTGTATTTCGGCCAGCAGCCGGAGAACGTCAGCGGCGCCATGCAGTTTCTCTCAACCCTGGTGTATGCCCTGCCCGGCTATATGAGTTTTATGGCGCTGCGCGGTTTTACCAGCGCCATCGGCCGCCCTGGCCCGGTAATGGCCATCAGCATTGGCGGGGCGCTGGCCAACTTCATCCTCAACTATGCCCTGATCAAGGGCTGGTTCGGCCTGCCGCCGCTGGGCCTGGCCGGGATCGGTCTGGTGACTGCCGTGGTGATGAATATCATGGCGCTTCTACTGGCCTGGCATGTACTGCACCACAGCGCCTACAGCCCTTACCCTCTGTGGCGCGGCCTGCTACGGCCGGTGTGGGCTGAGCTGAAAGAACTGCTGCGCCTAGGCCTGCCGATTGGCGGCACCTATGCGGTGGAGTCAGGCCTGTTTGCCTTTGCCGCGCTGTGCATGGGCGCGCTGGGCAGCACGCAACTGGCGGCACACCAGATCGCGATCATGTCGGTGTACGTGGCGTTTATGGTGCCGGTGGGGATTTCCTACGCAGTGACCTTCCGCATCGGCCAACACTTCGGCGCCGGCCGCCTGCTGCAAGCCAGGCAAGCCGGGCGCCTCGGGCTGGGCCTGGGCGCGCTGTGCATGCTGGGGTTTGCCGGCCTATTCTGGCTCGCCCCGCACTGGGTGATTGGACTGTTTCTCGACGCTGCAGACCAGACCTATCACGAGGTGGTAGCGCTGGCCGTGGCCCTGCTGGCGATTGCCGCTTGGTTCGAGTTCTTCGACGGCATCCAAACCATCGCCATGGGCGCGATCCGTGGCCTCAAGGACGCCAAGACCACCTTCTGGGTAGGCCTCGGCTGCTATTGGGCCGTGGGGGCGCCGCTGGCCTGGACGCTGGCCTTCCCGCTGGGCTGGGGCGCTCATGGCGTGTGGTGGGGGCTGGCCGGTGGCCTGGCCTGCGCCGCCATCGGCTTAACCCTGGGCTTTGAATGGAAGACCGCTCGCCTGTTGCAACCCTCAACCGCCGCGCTTACGTCACGGCTTAAGCCCCAGGCTTCTTGAAGCGGTAGAACAGGTTCGGCTCGCTGACCAGGTAAAGGGTGCCCTGGTCATCCATCGCAATCCCTTCGCCTTGAGGCACACTGCGCTTAAGACCGTTTCGGCCCCTCAGCAGTGACAGGCTGCTGATCGGTTTGCCCTCGGTGTCCAGCTCCAGCACCAGCCGCGACTCGTCGGATAACGCGAGCAAGTGCCCGCTGCGCTCATCGAACTGCAGGCTGGAAAGGTCACGCACAAACAACCTAGCGTCGCGCTGCCGGTCATCCACCACATGCACGGCAAACGGCTGCGCCGAATCGAGCTGGGGGAAGCCATGGATTTCGTAGATACGCAGTGGATCGCGCTCCTTGGCGACAAACAGGCGCTGGCCGACCGAGTCGTAGGCCAACCCCTCAAAGCCCTTGTTGCCACTCAGACCAATGCTCAAGGACAGCTGTTGGGACTGCTCGGCATGCAGGGCTGTGGTGCCGTCATCCACGCGCACCTTGATCAGCCGCTGACGTCGCTCGTCAGTGATTACATACAAGCCCTTGCCGATGTACTCGACCGCCTCGGCATCGCCAAAACCATGTAGGTCGATACGCCGCAGTAACTTGCCATCCAGCGACAGCTCGATCAGCTGCGCCTTCTGATTGGTTACGGTAAACAGGCTCTTGCGGTCCGGGTCGTAGGTCAGCGCCGAGACATCATCATCCAACCCCTCAATCACCTGCGCCTCGATATCCACCTGATAGTCCGAGAGCAGCATTGGCGCCTGCTGGCCGGTGCTCGCCTGTTGCCACTGCTGCACGTTGAACCAGGCTCGCTCGAACAGGCGGTATTCCTGCGCGAAGAGTGCAAGTAACAGCAACAGCAGCGCAGCAAGACTCAGCAGCAGGCGTTTCAGGGTGAAATGATCTCGCATCGCGCTGCACTCTCAACAATAACCGGTGACAAAACGGCGTAAGCCCGAAGCGAGGCTTCGGGCTTACGTAAATACTCGATGGGGCGAGTTACTTGACCAGTTCAAGGTGCTCGACATCGATTTCGCGGCTGGTCAGATCAAGGTCGACTTCGCCGGTGATCTTCACTGTCGCCGTTTCGGAAATAGCCTGGGCTGGCCAGTGCTCATCGTCGATTTCAACCGTGATGGTGCCGCTGGCATCCTTGAATTCATAGAGCTCGTCCTGCAGACGCTTGACGATTTGCCCTTGCAGCAGCACTGGCGTGTCGTCAGCAGCCTCCAGCGCCGCGGCCACCGTGGTGACTTGGGCGACCGCGCCAGGGCCGGTATAGCCTGTCGCCAGTGCGGCAGTAGAAAACAGTGGTGCCAGCAGTAAAGCCAAGGTGAAACGCTTCATGGGATAACCCTCCAGTTGGTTAGTTGATGTAACCAGAATAGAAGGCATAGCTGAAATCAGGCTTAATCGGTGCTTAACCCAAGCTTAATCCGCTTGGGCGGGCGGCGCGCTCGCCGGTTCTTTGCGCAACACATAGAACAGGTTGGGCTCGCTGACGATATAAATATTGCCGTCCGCATCCATGGTCACCCCTTCGGCCTGAGCGATGCCACGCTGCAGGCCATTCATGCCTCGGGCCAGGCTGATAAAGCTGACCGGCTCGCCCTGCTCGTCCACTTCCAGCAGCAGCCGCGATTCATCTGACAGCACCAGCGCATGACCAGTGCGGGCGTCGTAGCTCAACGAGGAAATATCACGCAGAAACAGATGCCCGGACGTCATCGGCTGCAGGGTACCGGCGGCGCCCTCCTCACCGGGAAACGGCAGACTGAACAGACCCAATGGGCCACGCTCCTTACCCAGTAGCACGCGCTCATTGCGACCGTCCCAGGCAATCCCCTCGAAGCCCTTATTGCCGGCATCGGCAAACCCCAGGTCATAAGAGGCCAAGTCGGCAAATTCCAGGCTATGGGTCAGCGCGCCGAGCTTGAACGTGGTGAGGGTGCGCTTGCGCTCATCAATAATCGCCAAGCGACCACCGGAGAGCATTTCCACCCCTTCAGGGTTGGCAAAGCCATGCAGAACGATGCGCCGAATCACCTCTCCCGTGAGGGTCAGCTCGATTAGCTGTGGACGTTTCCCGGTGACGGTGAACAGCGTGTTGGTCTCGGCGCTGTAGGTCAGCCCGGACAACTCCTCGTTTTCGAGCCCCTGTAGGGGCTTGCCTTGCAGGATCGCCCGATAACCCGGCAGCCAGATGCTCTGCGCCTGCTCGTCGGCATTCACCCGCTGCTCTTTGGCCCAAAAAGCCAGCCGATCATCCCAATGCAGATAACTGGCTGAAAACAGGCCAGCCGCCAGCAGAACAACCAGCAGTATCCGCCGGTAAAGCGGCCCCCGTGGGGCAATCCAGATCGACATCGCACACAACTCATATAAGAACGATGGCAGTCAGACTAGAGCGCTACGCTTAAGTTTCTGTTAAACCGCAAAGCCAGCAGGCACCTCCAGGTGCCTGCACCAACAAGGCTGCGGGTCAGGCGTCGGCTAGAGCGCGCGGCTGGCGAAACGACTATGGCCAACCAGTTCCAGAACCAGCTCATCACCTTTGTGCAGCGCCCCCACACCCGCAGGTGTGCCGGTAAGGATGACATCGCCAGGCTGTAAGCTGAAATGCCCGCAGATGTGCTGGATCATCGGCAGAATCGGGTTGAGCATGTCGCGGCTGTTGCCGTCCTGCCGTACTTCACCGTTGATCGCCAGACGAATGCCAATATCCGCCAAATCCTCAATCGCATCACCCGGAATAAAGGGCGCCAACACACAGGCACCGTCAAACGACTTGGCGATTTCCCAGGGGTAGCCCTTGGCCTTGAGCGTCGCCTGCAGGTCGCGCAGGGTCAGGTCTAACGCTGGGGCAAAGCCGGAAATCGCATCGCGTACTTCCTCAGCATTCGGCGTGCGCGACAGCGGCTTGCCAATCAGCACGGCAATTTCCGCCTCGTAATGCACATCGCCCTTACCCTCAACCAGGGTAAAGCCGTCATCCAGCGGCACCACACAACTGCCCGCCTTGATAAACAGCAAGGGCTCGGTCGGCACCGGGTTATTCAGTTCCTTGGCATGTTCGGCGTAATTACGGCCAATACACACCACCTTGCCCATGGGGAAGTGGATATGGGTGCCATCGACATACTGGTGCTGGTAACTCATCACCGACTCCTGTGCCTGCTGAATAATGGATTGCTCATGCTGGACGAGTGAGGCCGCGCTGTCGTTTCGACTAAAGGCGCAGCCTGGCTAGCGCTACGGTTGAACGCCTTTAGCAATGGCTTGAGCCGTCAGAGCGGGAAGATCTTGCCCGGGTTCATAATCCCGTTCGGGTCAAACACCGCCTTGATCGCCTTCATATAGCCAATCTCGGCTTCCGAGCGGCTGTAGGTCAGGTAATCGCGCTTGGTCATGCCCACGCCGTGTTCGGCGCTGATCGAGCCGTTGTACTTCTGCACGGTCTCGAACACCCACTTGTTGACCGTGGCGCACTTGGCGAAGAATTCGTCCTTGGACAGGTTCTCCGGCTTCAAGATATTCAGGTGCAGGTTCCCGTCGCCGATATGGCCGAACCAGACGATTTCGAAATCCGGGTAGTGCTCGCCGACGATGGCGTCGATGTCATGTAAGAACGCCGGCACCTTGGAGACGGTGACCGAGATGTCGTTCTTGTACGGCGTCCAGTGGCTGATGGTCTCCGAGATGTACTCGCGCAGCTTCCACAGGTTCTGCAGTTGTTGCTCGCTCTGGCTCATCACGCCATCCAGCACCCAGCCTTGCTCGACGCAATGCTCGAAGGTGGCCAGGGCCGCTTCGGAGACTTCCTCGGTGGTGGCTTCGAATTCCAGCAGGGCGTAGAACGGGCAGTCCGTTTCAAACGCCGCCGGCACATCGCCACGGGCCATGATCTTGGCCAGGGCCTTGTCGGAGAAGAACTCGAAAGCAGTCAGGTCCAGCTTGTTCTGGAAGGCGTGCAGCACCGGCATGATCGAATCGAAGTCCGGCGTGCCGAGCACCATCGCAGTGAGGTTCTTCGGCGCACGGTCCAGGCGCATGGTCGCTTCAACCACAAAACCCAGGGTGCCTTCGGCGCCGATAAACAGCTGGCGCATGTCGTAGCCGGTGGCGTTCTTGATCAGGTCCTTGTTCAGCTCCAGCAACTCGCCGGTGCCGGTGACCACTTTCAAACCTGCGACCCAATTACGGGTCATGCCGTAGCGAATCACCTTGATCCCGCCGGCATTGGTGCCGATATTGCCACCAATCTGACTGGAGCCTGCCGAGGCGAAGTCCACCGGGTAGTACAGGCCTTTATCTTCGGCGAACATCTGCAGCTGCTTGGTCACCACACCCGGCTGGCACACGGCGGTGCGGTCGAATTCGTTGAACTCAAGAATCTGGTTCATGTAGTCGAAGGCGACGACCACTTCGCCATTGGCCGCCACGGCGCCAGCGGAAAGCCCGGTACGGCCACCGGACGGCACCAGTGCAACCTTGTGCTGATTGGCCCAACGGACGATCGCTTGCACCTGCTCGATGCTCTTGGGGAAGGCAATCGCCAGCGGCGCAGGGGCGAAATGCTTGGTCCAGTCCTTGCCGTAGGTGTTGAGGGAATCGGCATCGGTAAGCACCTTGCCGGGCTCCACCAGGGTCTTCAGCTCTTCGATCAGCGCAGGGTTGGTCATCTACGGAACTCTCAAACGATTCATGGTCACCCTGAGCACGCTTCATCTGCCAGGATAGGTGTTTCGCGGGGCTCGTATGCTAGCATACGCCCCCCGTGAATCGTGCCCCCGGGCCGATCTGCGGGCTGCGGCCGGCCGCGCCCGGCCTCCTCCCTGACACTATTTGTGGGACAACAGGTACTCCGATGAGCAAGACCTCTCTCGACAAGAGCAAGATCAAGTTCCTTCTTCTTGAAGGCGTCCACCAGAATGCAGTGGACACCCTGAAGGCCGCTGGTTACACCAACATCGAGTACCTCAAGGGCGCACTCTCCGACGACGAGCTGAAAGAAAAGATCGCCGACGCGCACTTTATTGGTATCCGTTCGCGCACTCAGCTGACTGAAGAAGTCTTCGACTGCGCCAAGCGTCTGGTCGCCGTAGGCTGCTTCTGCATCGGCACCAACCAGGTCAACCTGGATGCAGCCCGCGAGCGCGGCATCGCCGTATTCAACGCACCGTATTCGAACACCCGCTCGGTCGCTGAGCTGGTATTGGCCCAAGCGATCCTGCTGCTGCGCGGCATCCCTGAGAAGAACGCCTCCTGCCACCGCGGCGGCTGGATCAAATCGGCGGCTAACTCCTTCGAGATCCGCGGCAAAAAGCTCGGCATCGTCGGCTACGGTTCGATTGGCACGCAGCTCTCGGTACTCGCCGAGTCTCTGGGCATGCAGGTGTTTTTCTACGACCCGCTGACCAAATTGCCACTGGGTAACGCCACTCAAATCGGCAACCTCACCGAGCTGCTGGGCATGAGCGACATCGTCTCCTTGCACGTGCCTGAGATCGAAAGCACCAAGTGGATGATCGGCGAGAAAGAAATTCGCGCCATCAAAAAGGGCGGCATCCTGATCAACGCCGCACGCGGTACCGTGGTGGTGCTGGAAGCCCTGGCCGAAGCGATCAAGGACGAGCACCTGATTGGCGCCGCGATTGACGTGTTCCCCGTCGAACCGAAGTCCAACGACGAAGAGTTCGAAAGCCCGCTGCGTGGCCTGGATCGCGTGATCCTGACCCCGCACATCGGTGGCTCGACCGCCGAAGCACAGGCCAACATCGGCCTGGAAGTGGCCGAGAAGCTGGTCAAGTACAGCGACAACGGCACCTCGGTGTCTTCGGTCAACTTCCCTGAAGTGGCTCTACCGGCTCACCCAGGCAAGCACCGCCTGTTGCACATTCACCAGAACGTGCCGGGCGTAATGAGCGAGATCAACAACGTGTTCGCCGAAAATGGCATCAACATCTCCGGCCAGTTCCTGCAGACCAATGCCAAGGTTGGTTACGTGGTGATCGACGTCGACGCCGAGTACTCCGACCTGGCGCTGGAGAAGTTGCAGCACGTGAATGGCACCATCCGTAGCCGCGTCCTGTTCTAAGAATTTGTTCACGATCTGCTGCGCGTCGGCGATACGGCGTTAGAAATGGCCTCGGGCTGCTCATTTACAGCCAGTAAACTCCGCGCCCTCGGCCATTTCTGCCTTGTCTCGCTCTAGCTCGCTAGATCCGAAATAATTTCTAAAGGCTGTGACAACAAAAAAGGGAAGCTTCGGCTTCCCTTTTTCTTGCGTGGCGCGCGACTTACTTCACCGTCACGCTGATCGTCTCGGACATCACCGATGGATTCAGCGGCACGTGGTTCTTGTCGCCAACCAGCAGTTGCAGCATGTGCTTACCAGGCGCCAGGGTCAGCTCGGTTTCGGTTTGGCCTTTACCGAAGTGCCGCACGTTGTCGGTCATCGGCAAGGGCTGATCCATGGCCGGCGCCTGCTTGAGGTCAACCAGCAGGTGATGGTGGCCGGTGTGCGGCACATCGACACCCGCCGGGGCTACGCCCATGCCCTTGAGGCCAAACTTAACGGTGAAGGTCTGATCGACTGTGGCGCCGTCTGCCGGCTCAATGAAATACACCGCGGCATCCGCTGGCGCAGCGCTGCGTGGCATCTCTGCCCAGGCCGACGACGCGGCGCCGAGCAGGGTGGCGCACAGGCCGGCGCTAATCATTAAGGCTTTCATAGTGACTCCTTCAGGTGAATGTTGCTGAAGTCGACCCTAGCCCGCCTCGATTGTTCCGCCGGCGCCGTGCTCCAACGCCAATAACGCGGCCTCGGCAGCGGGCAACTCTTCTTCGCTGAACACCTGCACACCTATGCGCCGCAGAGCGGCCGCAGTGACGCCCTCACCGGCCACCTTGGTGCCGCTAAACGTGCCGTCGTAGTTCTCGCGGTTACCGCACGAAGGGCTGCGCGCCTTCAGTAGCGCGATGTGAATCCCATGCTGAGCGACCAAGGCCAGCGCCTGTTTGGCCCCGGTAATAAAGGCGGCGCTGACATCGTCGCCCTCCACCGTCAGCACGGGTATCCGCCCATCCAGCACATGCACGCCCTGACCGTCGGCAATTTCCGCAGGTGGGCGTGGGGTTGGCAGGCCGCCAGCCACTTCCGGGCACAGCGGCACGACCCGGCCTTGTGCCTGCCAACGTTCCAGCAGGCTAAACGGGCCATGGGCGCCGCCGTCATAGCGCACACGCTGGCCCAACAGGCAGCGACTCACCAGAATTTTCTGCATAACACCCTCTCGCCCTGCCGGTTACAGTGGCCCGCTACCCCGGCGACGCAGCCAGCCGGTCAGTGACAACCGCTCGCGGGTTGCCGGCAGCACTTCATGGGGCATCTCTGCCGAGAGAAATACCAGCAGGCTGCCCGCCACAGGCAATACATCATGGTGGCTGCCGTCGGCTAAATGCAGGCGCAACTCACCGCCCTGCTCAGCCTGCCATTGCTCATTCAGATAAAACACCACCGACACTGCACGACGGTCATCATCACGAAAACGGTCCAGGTGCCTTTTGTAATAAGCCCCCGGCGGATACAGGGCAAAGTGGCTTTCAAAATCTTCCAGCCCGAGATACAGCGCCTGATTAAGCGCTTGGCGCAGGCCGTCCATCAGCGCCAGGTATTGATCACAGGCGGGGTTTTGCCCGGCCTCCAACCACTGAATATGGTCACCGCGTAGCCCTTCGTTGATCACTGCCAGGGCGCTGCGACCGACGCCAGCCCGCACCAATAAGCCGGCGGCCGCACGTTTACGGCACTCTTCGGCCAGTTCAAGGGTCAGAGTGGGGGCAATGAAGTGTGTTTGCAGTGACCAGCCACGTTCGGCCAAGTCATCGATAATGCGCGCCACACGGGCGTTGAGGTCGTTAGATGAGCAGGTGTTCAAGGATCGCCCCGAAGGAATGAGTACCTGCCTAGATACAGGTTTGCGATTCTAGCAGCCCGCTGACTGACCTCGACAAGCTCTTAATGCACACCGAAAATAGCCGCCCCACGAATGGAGTCACTATGCGCGCCCTTGCCGTTGTTCTAACCCTGCTGCTGAGCCTACCCGCCCTGGCGGATGATTACCTGCAGCTGTATCAGGCAGCCGGCTGGCCGCAGCAGCGCATGCACTTCAGCGACGCCTTGCAGGCCGCCCAGGAACGCTACCGCAGCAGCTTGCCGCCGGCGGTGCATCAGGCGTTGGTGAATAACAGCAACCAGCGCTTTGCCGCTGCCGCCGTGGATCAGCGCGCGCAACAGGGCTTGCGTCAGAACCTCGAACAACCCACCGCCGCCTTGCAGTTTTTCCAGTCGCCCGTGGGCCGCAAGATTGTCGATGCCGAACTGCTCGCCACCCGCAGCGACCAACTGGCGCGCTACGCCAACGGCCTGCCGCGCAGCGACGCCAGCGCCACCCGACGCCTACAGATCCGTCATCTGGCTCAGGCTCTGCCCGCCAAAGAGGCCGGTGCCGAAGTCAGCCTGGCACTCGCTGGCGTGGCCGCCGACAGCCTGAGCCAGATGCTCCCTGGCTTGCTCGGTGGCGACAGCGCGCAGGTCCTGCTCAACAGTCAACGTCAGCGCCTGATGGAACAAATCGGCGCCGACCTGGATAACACCCTGCTGCACGTTTACCGTGAGCTGAGTGATGCCGAGCTGGAGGAGTTTGTCAGCTTTGCCCAGTCAGACGCCGGCAAGGCCTATTACCAGGCCGCCCTGGCCGCCATCCGCAACGGCCTGGCCGTTGGCCAGAGCACCGCTAACCTGGCCCCGGCACAAAGCGGTATCTAGCCCAGCCGCTGGCTGAGAAAGTCGAAATAGCGCTGGCGCAAGGCCGGCGCTTCATTAGCCAGGTGGTGGCCCGCTTCGGGCAGGCGCAGGATCTGCGGCGCGGCGAACTTGTCCTGTAGCACCTTGAGGTTATGCCGCCAAGCCACGGTCATGTCCGCTTCCCCCTGCACGATCAACGGGCTGCGCTTACTGCGCGGCGCGGCCTCAATGTGCGGCACCCAGCGGCTCAGCGCCCCAACCCAGGCGGTCGGCAAATTGCGCGGCTGCAACGGGTCGTGGTGATGGACGAACTCGATAAACGCCGCATCGCTGGAGTTAACGCTAAAGCGCCGGGGGATCTCGCTGACGAAGTGGCGCATCACCCGGTAGCTCAGCTGCGACCAACCCCAGGCACGCGGACGCACCAGCGGGGCCAGCAGGATGGTTTCGCCAATTTGCGCGACAGGCTCACCCGTCAGCAGGTAGTCAATCAGGATCGCCCCACCGGTGCTCTGCCCACACAGGTGCCAGGGCTGTGGCAAAGCCAGCTCAGCAGCAGCGGCCAGCAGCGCACGCAACACCGCCTGATACTCAGCAAAGTCGCCAATGCTGGCGCGCGCACCGCTGGATAAGCCATGCCCTGGCAGGTCGCAGGCGAGCACGGCAAAGTCTTGCCCCAGCGCCCACTCGATCACATGCCGATACAGGCCCACATGATCGTAATAACCGTGCAGCAGCAGCAGAGTGGCGCGCGGCTGCTCTGGCCACCACGCTTGCGCGGCAATCTGATAGCCCCCCGCCTGCAACCAACCCATGCAGGTGCGTGTAGCCAACGCATCGCTGAAGCCATAGAACTGCCGATACGCCTGCTCCGCTGACGACAGCGAATGCGCTGCGGCCAAGGGTCGCAGACTGGCAATCAGGTTTTGCGGCTGAAACGGCTCTGGCATGGGGCTTCCAACAATCACACAGGGGCACTCGCAGGGCATCTGGAACGGCTTTATCCGGTGGCCGATATTCTGCTGTCGCGCCAGCCATGGCAAGCTGCACGCCTGTTTAACGAAGACTGCTCATGACCCTACCCTCGCGTAACACCCTACTCGCCAGCCTGCTGATTCTGCTCTGGGCCGCCGCCATGCTTGTTGCCTACTGGTGGTACGAGGCGCGCTACCTGCGCAGCTTCAGCGACCAGACCGCCCTGTTCTATGGTGAACAACTGCGCCTACCGGACGAACTGGCCGGCCCTGGGCCGATCCGCCTGGTGCACTTCTGGGACCCAACCTGCCCGTGCAATATCGGCAACCAGCAGCACCTGGCCGATTTAACCGAGCGTTTTGGCTCGCAAGGCGTGAGCTTTTATGCCGTACAAAAGCCCAACACTAAAGGCCAACTGCCGAGCACCCTGAGCGCTCTGCAGCCACTGGCCGCACTGCCTGGCAGCGATCAGATTCCGGCCAGCCCGGCGGTGGCTGTTTGGGACCGCAACGGCCAACTGGCCTACTTTGGCCCCTACAGTGAAGGGGCCACCTGCACCTCCAGCAACAGCTTTATCGAACCCATTCTTGAGGCCCTGATCGAAGGCCGCGCGGTGAATGCCAGCAATACCCTGGCGCTCGGCTGCTTCTGCGACTGGCAGGACAACTGACGCCGGCAATCCCTCTGATACTGGCTGCCGGATGCAGGTACTGCCGACGGAGCCAGTCGTCGGCGCCGCTGCAAAAACGCACAGACCCGCGTTCATGCCTAGACTGAATTTGTCGATATAGGGGTTGTAAGGCCCATCGCTTGCTCAATACGAGGCCTGTAAATTCTCAACAAGGATTGTACAAAGCTAATATAATGTACAAGTATTACGTTTAAAAAAGCACATCACCACGTGACGGTTACCAGCCCATCACGACGGCAACGCAACCTTTCGAGTCTCTCGCCATGCCTAACAGCCTTTCCCCACTGCAGCAGCACTACCGTAAAGCGGATCGCATCATGTTGGGTGTGCTCTGGCTGATGGTTCTCTTCTCGCTCGGGCTCGCGGCCTGGCATGGCACCTGGGGCCAGGCACTGTTGGTGGGTGGCGGCACGGCGGCGGTGGTGAGTGTGCTTAACCAGCTGATCAGCGGCCAACGCCTGCTGCGCTGCGTGATGGGCGCAGCGTTTATGGTGATGTCAGCGCTGCACATCAACCAGGCGGGCGGCATGCTGGAAATGCACTTCGGCATCTTCGTGCTGCTGGCCGTTCTGGTGTACTACCGCGACTGGCTGCCGATTGTGGTCGCAGCCCTGGTGATTGCCGTGCATCACCTGAGCTTCTACGCCCTGCAAGCACGCGGTGTTGATGTCACGGTACTGCCGAATGGCAGCTGGCCGATCATCTTCCTGCATGCGCTGTATGTGGTGGTGGAAAGCGCAATTCTGATCTATCTCGCCGTGCAGACACACTCGGAAGCCGTTGAAAGTGCTGCGCTGATGCAAGCCGCCGAAAAACTCACTGAGAACGATGACGAGGTCGACCTCAGCTACCGCAGCAGCGCCCAGGGCAAAGTGAGCAAAGGCTTCAACCACTTTCTCGACACCCTTGATGAGCTGGTCGGTGAAGTGATCAAAGACACCCAAGGCCTGCAACGCATGGGGGACAGCCTGCTGCAAGCCACCGACCAACTGCGCACCGGCGCAGACAAGCAGCAAGGTGAAATCATCTACATGAGCTCAGCCATGCTGCAGATGAGCACCGCTATTGATGAGGTCGCCGGGCATGCCGATGGCGCCGCCACCGCCGCCCAAACCGCCAACCAGCAAGCCGCCGAGGGCAGCCGGTCGGTCAACCATGTGCGCAGCGAGATCGGCAAACTGGCCACACAAATCGACGTCACTGAGACCGAGGTGAAGGCGCTGGCTGCGCAGTCCGAGCAAATCGGCAAGGTGCTGGAAGTGATCCGTTCGATTGCCGACCAAACCAACCTGCTCGCCCTCAACGCAGCGATTGAAGCCGCACGCGCTGGCGAGCATGGCCGTGGCTTTGCCGTGGTAGCGGACGAGGTGCGTAACCTGGCGCAAAAAACCGCGCTGTCTACCGCTGAAATCCAACAAATCATCAGCGGCCTGCAACAAGGTAGCCGCCAAGCGGCCGCCGCCATGCAGGAAAGTCGCGACAGCGTGCGCAGCTGTGTGCAGGACAGCCAGGCGACCGCCGAGTTGCTCGGCAACGTGGCCCAAGACATCAACGCCATCACCCAAATGAACGAGCTGATCGCCGCCGCCACCCACGAGCAAGCCGCCACCAGCGCGGAAGTCAGCCAGCACCTGCACAGCGTGCAGCAAGTGGCCGAAGAAGCCCTCGCCGATGCGCAAAGGCTGAGTAACGATGGCCAGCAACTCAGCCAGCTAGCGCAGCGCTTGAGCCGTTTGAGCGGGCGCTTCCGCGTCAGTCGCTAATACGCGATAGGCCTGCGGCGTGTCGCCCTGCCAGCGGCGGAAGGCGCGGTAGAACGGCGACAACTCGGCAAAGCCGCAGGCGCGGGCCACTTCACGAATGGCTAGCCCTTGCTCCAGCAGGCTTTGCGCGCGCAGGCGGCGCACTTCATCGTGCAGTTGGCGAAAGCTCTGCTGTTGCTCAGCCAGCGCCCGCTGCAACGCCCCCGCGCTAAATCCAAGGGCCTTGGCGCAATGTGCCAGCACACACAGCTGCACCCCCAGGTTGACCTCCAGCCAGTAGCGCACGCGATTGAGTAACTGGTTCTCCTGCAACTCCGCCAACTCCACTTCAGCCTGCGCCCACAGCACCGCAAACAGCCTGGGGTTGGCGCTGCGTGACGGCCGGCCCAGCCAGGCACGCGGAAAAATCAGCGCATCGTGGGCCTGGGCAAAGCGCGGCAGCAGGCCAAACAAGCGCCGGTGCTCACTTAGCCGACACGGCGCGGGATGGCGAAAATCCAGCCCCGACAGATGAAAACTGCCGTCGTTATTAATGCTCGCCAGCATCTTCTGCAGCAGCAACGCCAGGCACTCCATCTGCTGGCGCAGCGAGCCAACGCCACGGTAATTGAGGTCAACAATCAGCCGCGCCTGCTCACCCTCCAGCTCCAAACGCGCGGCAAAGCCACCGGAGAGAATGTGCTGAAAGCGCACAAAGCTCTCCAACGCCTGCCCCAGGTCACGGCTGGCCAGCAGCAGGTAGCCGACCACATCCATCGGCCGCGGCTGCATGGTCTCGCCCAGGTGCAGGCCAATATCCACATCACCGCTGATACCTTCCAGCGCCTGCCAGAAGCGCGGGGCATTGTCGTGGTCTTCACGGGCATTGAGCAGTGGCGGCGCCAAGACCACACCCTGATAGGCCTGCCGGTAGGTGTCAGTTGGGTCGAGGCCGAGCGCGGCCAAGGCCTCATAGAGCAGGCGGCGCAGGGTCGAGGAGTGGGTCAACATGCTGGCAATGCTGTTGTGCGGATCGTGCTTCATATAAACCCCATCAATTGACCAAAGACTTTCACTCCAGCTCTATTTGGTCAATGCCTGCGCACCCGGCAGCCCGCACAATGGCAGCGCTGATAAAACCTATAAAACAAGGAACACCCAATGAAACGCACCCTGACCGCCCTGGCCGTTATCGTCGCCGCCACTGCTGGCGGCGCTTACTGGTACATCGACAGCAAGCAGCCGCAACGTGCCGGCGAGCTGCAGCTGAGCGCCCTGCAGGCGGCAGTCACGGTGGATTACGACGAGCGCGGCGTGCCGCACATTCAGGCGCAGAATGAAGCCGATATGTACCGCGCCCTGGGTTATGTGCACGCCCAGGACCGCTTGTTCCAGATGGAAATTCTGCGCCGCCTGGCGCGGGGCGAGCTGGCGGAAATTCTCGGCAGCAAACTGGTCGACACCGACCGCCTGTTCCGCACCCTGGGCATTCGTGAACATGCCGACCGTTACGCCGCGAAGATGGACATGAGCGCCACGGCGAGCAAAGCGCTGCAGGCTTACCTCGACGGCATCAACCAATACCAGGCCAACCATCCGGCGCCGATTGAGTTCGATGTTCTGGGCATCGACAAACGCCCCTTCACCACCGCCGACACCCTCAGCGTTGCAGGCTATATGGCCTACAGCTTCGCCGCGGCGTTTCGCACAGAACCGGTGCTGACGCATATCCGCGATCAGCTGGGCGCGGACTACCTCAAGGTCTTCGACCTCGACTGGCACCCGCAGGGCGTGGTGGGGCAACAACTGGCCGCTGGCGACTGGCAGGATCTGAACGCCATCGCCGAGCTGAGCCTCGCCGCCTTGGAAGAAGCCGGCCTGCCGCAGTTTGAAGGCAGTAATGCCTGGGCTGTATCCGGCAGCCGCACGGCCAGCGGCAAACCGCTATTGGCCGGCGACCCGCATATTCGCTTCGCCGTGCCGTCGGTGTGGTACGAGGCCAACCTCAGCTACCCGGGTTTCAGCCTGTACGGTCACCACCAGGCGCTCAACCCGGTGGCTTCGCTGGGGCATAACAACGAATTTGCCTGGAGCATCACCATGTTCCAGAACGATGACCTCGACCTGATCGCCGAAAAAACCAACCCGGACAACCCCAATCAGGTCTGGTACCGCGGCCAGTGGGTCGACCTGCAAAGCCGCGAAGAGCAGATCAGCGTCAAGGATGCCGAACCGGTCAGCCTGACCATTCGCCGCTCGCCGCACGGGCCGATCATCAACAGCGCCCTGGGTGAAACCGCCGGCAGCACACCGATTGCCATGTGGTGGGCGTTCCTCGAAACCGACAACCCGATCCTCGACGGCTTTTATCAGCTCAACCGTGCCAACAGCCTGGATACGGCACGCGCCGCCGTGGAAAACATCGAGTCGCCAGGCCTGAACATTGTCTGGGCCAATGCCAGCGGGGACATTGGCTGGTGGGCTGCGGCGAAACTGCCGCGTCGCCCAGCCGGGGTCAACCCGAGCTTTATCCTCGACGGCGCCAGCGGTGAAGCGGAGAAAGACGGCTACTTCCCCTTCAGCGCCAACCCGCAAGAAGAGAACCCCGCGCGCGGCTATATCGTCTCGGCCAACTACCAGCCCGTGTCGCCCACCGGCATGGCGATTCCCGGCTACTACAACCTGCCCGACCGCGGCCAACGCCTGAATCAGCGCCTCAGCGATAACAGCGTGAAATGGGACCTGAACAACAGCCAGGCGCTGCAACTGGAACCCGGCACCGGCTACCCACAACGCCTGCTCACGCCGCTGGCCGCCGACCTGCGCGCCGCCGCAGGCGATGCCGAAGAGCAAGCGCTGGTCGAGCAACTGCTGGGCTGGGATGGCCAGCACACCCTCGACGCCACGGCCGCCACGCTGTTCAACCAACTGGTATATCAGCTGACGGTTGAGGCCATGGCCGACGAGCTGAGCGAGGCCTTTTTCGCCACGCTGCTGCAAACCCGCGTACTCGACAGCGCCCTGCCGCGCCTGGCCAGCGACGCCACATCGCCGTGGTGGGACAAACGCGGCAGCGACGCCGTGGAAAGCCGCGCCGATACCGTCAAGGCCGCCTGGCAAGCCAGCCTCGCCCACCTGCGCAGCACCCTCGGCAATGACGCGAGCACATGGGCCTGGGGCAACGTGCACACCCTCACCCACAGCCACCCGCTGGGCCAGCAAAAGCCGCTGGATACGCTGTTCAACGTTGGGCCCTTTGCCGCACCGGGCGGCCATGAAACACCGAACAACCTCTCGCAACCCATCGGCCCGGCGCCCTGGTCCGTGGTCTACGGCCCCTCGACCCGCCGCCTGATCGATATGGCCGACGCCAGCAGCGCCTTGGGCATCAACCCGGTCGGGCAAAGCGGCGTGCTGTTCGATAAGCACTACAAAGACCAAGCCGAGCGCTATATGCGCGGTGAGTACGTACCCATGCACCTCGACCTAGATGCGATCAAGGCCAATAGTCGCAGCCAGCTGGTACTGCAGCCACGCGCGGACTAAGCCAAACGCAGTGATGCTGTTCGCGGCGAGAAACAGCGATGTTTCTCGCCGCTACACACACCTCACCTTCCACCGCCCCATCGCTGCCAAATGCCGATAACGGTGGTAACAAATAAAGCGCTTTGCCTACTCGGCGTAGACAGCCTCAATGTGGATGGAATAGCTTCGTACACGAATTGGCTGGCGCACTTGATCCAGCCGCTTAGGCTTGCCGTCCCCCATGTCACGCTTCTCCCTGAGTGCTGTCGCGTTTATCACGACAGCACTCAAGCGAGACAAGGGCTTAGCTGACAGATAGGAAGCTTATGCGATACGTTTCGCGACATACGTGTCGCCTACTTAATAGTTATGTGCCTATCCGAGTTATGCGCGCAGATGAAACAAATATATAAAATTACATATCTAGCCACCAATAAAATTTATATCGGTAAAGTGGCATATGAAAGCTTCAGATATTTTGGAAGTCCAGATATAAATATTGTGAACGAAGACTTCCGCAAACTCCCTATTGAAACGCAGAAAGACTATACGGTTAGAAAAGAAATATTATGGGAGTCAGCAAGCTGCAGTGATTCCCAGCTTGCAAAAAAAGAGGCCAAGTTCATTAAGCAGTTTCAGTCAAACAATCCGGATGTAGGCTACAACCGCTGGCCTAAATTCAATTAAAACACATAACAACTTATATGAACTCTCCCCACAAAAAGTGAGCAAAGCTTTCCTAACCCTTTCGTCAGCGTGGTGCATTCGTATATCCGCCTGCTGTGGGTTTACCGCCCTGACCATTCTGTAGTTCGCGCAGCAGGGGCCAAGCGTTCAATCGATCACGACGATCATCATTGCTATCCGCCGCCCTGCCCTATTCTTTCGACTACACTCTTCACGCACATTAGCAATCTAAATAACGGAGATGCATATGGCTGGCTGGTATGAGTTGACTAATAGCAGTGACGGGCAGTTTCGCTTTGTGCTTAAGGATGGTCTGAAGTAGTCATGTATTTCTGGCTAACTTCAGCCTCCGCCGATTTTGAAAGCGGCAAATCGATCAAAAGCGATCAGATCACCCGCTTATTTCTGTGTTTTTAGCCGCCGCAAGCACCTCGCGGCAGCCATTCCCCGCATTACAGGCGCACCTCTCCCGCATTCGTCAGTAAATGTCTGCGCGCCATCCACAGATTCGACAGCGCGAACAGTGTCACCAGTTGCGCCGTGTTCTTCGCCAGGCCACGGAACCGCGTCTTCACATAACCGAACTGGCGCTTGATCACTCTGAATGGGTGTTCGACCTTGGCCCGAACCTGCGCCTTGGCCTTCTCGATTTTGCGCTTGGCTTTGTATAGAGCGCTGCGCTTGCCCAGTTTCTTGTAGGTGCTGCGGCGTGCCGCCACCTGCCAAATAACCTTCCGGCCATCATGCTCCGGACGCTTTTCGACACCGGTATAGCCCGCATCGGCTCCCACCATGTTTTCCTCACCGTGCAACAGCTTGTCGACTTGGGTGATATCCGCCACGTTGGCCGCCGTGCCCACCACGCTGTGCACCAGGCCGGACTCGACGTCCACGCCGATATGGGCCTTCATACCGAAGTAGTACTGCGGTGTTACCACCCCTGTCTCCCCTA
>NZ_JAYEET010000006.1:0-44002 GCF_034653255.1 Pseudomonas spirodelae
CAGGCCAAGATCAAATCMCGGGAGCGAAAGCGTAAGGGCGGCCAAGAACCGGAGGACGATGAGCCGTTCTGATTTCATGGCGACGACGGCCTGCTACATGGCTGCGTGTGGCAGGTCTTAAACAACTGAACTGGGCTAGCGAAGGAGTGGGGGCAACAGCAGCTGCGCTGGTAGACTTATCCACAGTTGCTGGTAACAAAATCAGCAATCCGCCCTGGGTCAAATTTCAATCGGCAGGGTGGGTCAATTTTCCATCAGCGCCAACACTTCTGCATATTCTCGGGAGAAATTGGGCGCATTACTGCTCCTCACAGATCAATGATCAACTCCGGGTTGACGCCCGTGTGTTCTCCGGGATACTCCATGGCTTATATCAGGCATGCGATGGTGTCGGCGCTGGCAGGCTTGCGAGTACCGGGGCCCAGTAGCAGGTACACAGAATTGAGCGTTCTGAAATGAAATCCCTCGCTGAACTGATGCAGTAGCGAAGTTCTCACGAAGTCGCCGACATCCCATCGTCGCTCGCTGTCGAAGACAACCTGGTGCGCATAGATCAAAGCCGGCTGGCGTTGTGTCTTCTCCAGGGCATGCCGTTGAGCGTCCGTGGTCTCTATATCGAGCCACAGCCAGTCACGCACCAGGCAAAAATTTCCATAGGGGAAGTTCTTTCGGGCATAGCTGAGTGCCTCTTCGTCGGACATGGAACTGCCGGGCATGGACACCCCTACAGCGTTCAGTTGCTCTGTGATTTCTTTTAGTGAATTCATGGTTGATGTGATCCACATCCCCTGAGGATGGCTTGTGACATTCCGGGCAATAGCTGAGGTAGCTAGCTGCCCACTACCGCCATAGCGTCTGCTGTATGTTGCAGGCCTGACGTGCTAGGAAAGTGCTTGCAGGCGCAGCTGAGAGCCTTTTTATCCGGCATCGAGCTGCCGGAAATAGGCCGGCTGATACCCGGAAAAAGCTCAGCCAATGGACTGAGGTCGGTCATATCATTTAGCCCAACCGGGGTACGTGTAAGGGAAGTTGGGATCCAGTCGCGCGAGTTGTAGTGCGCTCGTCAGGGCTTCTGCATCGGCGAAGCCTGCGCGCCCCGAACCTTTTCCGATTGTCGTGACCAGGTGCTCCATGATCAGCTCCAGTCTCTCGGTGGCAGTCCTGAAACTAAACCGCTCCAGGTTGGCAATGACGTTGCACAGTAGATCAATTGCCTGCGGCAATTGATTAACCGAGACGGTGCCGAAGCTGCCCCCAAAAGCTGTCGTGAATTCCCGTTCCATCCTTGCGACCCGCGTAATTTGCCCGTTTGGGGCCCCGTGCATGCTCTGCCAGAGGGTTATTGCGTTCAGGATTTCTTGGGGCGTGGGAGTTAAAAACTCTTTTGGACGTTTGGTGGTCATGATCGCAGCCCTGATTTAGAGGGCCGGTTGGCGGTTTTTTTGAAGCGAGGAGAGCATCCTCTTCAGGGTGTAGGCCATCTGATCTTGTCTCTTGAGCAGCTGTAGTGATCTTCGTAGATCAGAATTTTTCTCCAGCATCTGTTCGGTGTCTTGATCTGCCCTACTCCATGCAGCGCGATACTTGTTCAAGCACTCAATGGCTGCGGGCCTGCTATCCGGACAGAGTTGATCAAGGATGTGATCAATAAAATCTGGAGCTAGACGGAGCGGCAAGTAGTAGAGCGAGCTCCCAGCTTCCGGTGTCTCTTCAATAAGGAGTTCGCCTCCAAATTCTGTGATGGCAAGCTCTGCCAGAGATGGCTGTGCGCCGAACGACTGAAGCAGTGATTTCAGTTCCACACGGAGTTGCAGCGATTCCATGTTCATTTTGAGCTGAAGCTTGCCGCCTGCAGATGTGGTTTGTGTTGTGGTGATCATGGGCGTCTCCGATAATTTAAATCTGAATATCCATAAATCAGATATATGAAGATTAGATATACCTTTGTACGCTGTCAAGTCGGGAGGAGAGTGGCTTTTGGAAAAGTCAGTATACCGAGACGAAAATTTGGTTTTGCTCAGGCTGCTGAAGCAATGTCGCGTGGATGCTGGGATGACTCAGGCGCGCTTCGCCGAAGCGCTTGGCAGGCCCCAGTCTTTCACAAGTGATATCGAGCGTGGTTTGCGCCGGCTCGACCTTGTTCAGTTGCGGGACATCTGTCACGTGCTGAGCCTTGATCTGCTTGAGTTCGTAAAGCGATTTGAGGATGAACTTTCGGTTTCAAAAGGGGCGGGTCAGTAACACCTGCCTCTTTTGAACATGGACGAGCGGTTTGCTCCGTGGCCGCTCCGAACATTACCCAGTTACTGGATGCCAGTGAGGGTTCGTCTTTGAGTAGGGCGGATACGCCCTTGTAAGTGGTCACCGTGCTTTAGGCGGTGCCTCGCGGCATGCTCTCCCATGCCGCTGAGTACAAACCTGCAGCATCGCTGCACAACAGTCGAATCGCTTGCATGCATCCACCTAGTGGCTCGTCTGAAAGCTCATTCAAAATGGATGTACCACTGAGCGCGCAGAGTAAGCCTAAAACAGCGTGCTCGCGCTCCAGCACCTCCTGCTTGAGGCGGCTGTTGAGCAGCTCCAGGTCCTGGGTGCGCGCCTGCACCCGCTCCTCCAGCTCATGGCGCGCGCGGGTGTCGAGGGCGATGCGTTCCAGGTAATGACGGCGGCGCATCATCATCAGGCCAAGCAGCAGCAACAGGACCAGCAGGGCGCCACCGCCAATGGCCACGGCCGTGCGCACAGGGCGGTCGACCAGGGCGCGCGGGGCGAGAATGCTGACGGTCCAGCCGGTTTCCTCAAGCGTGCGGTTCTGCCGGATCCAGGCACCTTCGTCGAGGCGCAACGGCGGCGGCGACTGGGTCGGATAGGGGATATTGGCCGCGATGGCGGCACGTTCGGCGGCGTCCAGCGGGCGGCTGGCATGGAAGCGCCAGTCGCTGCGTGAGGTGAGGATGACCACGCCGTTGGCATCGGTCACCAGCAATTGCTCGGGCGTATTGCCCCACAGCGTTTCGGTGTGGTCGAGGTCGACCTTGACCACCAGCGCGCCGAGGTTGCGCTCGCCATCGCGTACCGCGGCAGCGAAGTAATAGCCGCGCTTGCCGGAGGTTGTGCCCAGGCCGAAGAAGCGGCCGACGCGGCCAGCAATGGCCTCGCGGAAATACGGGCGGAAGGCGAAGTTACGCGCCACGAAGCTGTCGTCTTTATCCCAGTTGGATGTGGCCAGGGTATTACCCGAGGGGGCCATCAGGTAGATGACATCCGCGCCAGTCTGCTCGCGAATGCGCTGCAGCAGGCGGTTGGCGCTGTCCAGTGCACGGCTGTCGTCAGGCGCTTCGAGTACCCGGCGCAGGTCTGGTAGGTCGCCGAGGATCTGCGGCAGGATCTCGTAACGGCGCAGGGTGCCGAGCAGGTTGGCGACGTAGAAATCCAGGGTCTGGCGGTTCTGCTCAGCGAGCACACTGCTGTAGTAACGCTGCGCGAGTTGTTGCAGGGGCCAGAGCAGCGGCGTCAGCAGCAGCGCCAGTATCACCAGGCTGCGCCAGCGTAGGCGTTTGGGAGTACGGGTGGGAGAGGTCATGGAGATTGAGCGCCGGGGGAACCGGCGCATTATGCACGTTCGCTTTTTATCCGGCAGGAAAACCCGCCAGACTGCTGCGTGGTTGCATCAGGCGGATTGCCGCAGGCAGGCCGTCAGGCCCTCGCGCCAGTGCGGCAACTGGATGCGCCAGTCGGCTTGCAGCTGGCTGCAGTCCAGGCGTGAATTGAGCGGGCGCGCGGCGGCAGTTGGGTACTCGGCGCTGCTGATGGGCAGCAGGTGCGCACAGGGCAGGCCGGCTTCGCGCAGGGTGGCGCCAATCGCTTCGGCAAAGCCGAACCACGAGGTCTCGCCCTGGGCCGTCAGATGATGAACCCCCCAACTTCCCGGCTGGCCCGCTTGCCAGCGCTGAATCAGGTCGGCAGTGGCCTTGGCGATGCTGCCGGCCCAGGTCGGCGCGCCAATCTGGTCGCTGACCACGCTGACCTGCTCGCGGGTTTGCAACAAGTGCTGCAGCGTCAGTAGGAAGTTGCGCCCGTGGTCGGCGTAGACCCAGCTGGTGCGCAGAATCAGGTGCGCGCCGCCGACGCGCGCAATCGCCTGCTCGCCAGCGAGCTTGCTGCGGCCATAGACGTTGAGCGGGTTAGGCGTATCGGTCTCGCGGTAAGGGCGGGCGAGGCTGCCGTCGAACACGTAGTCGGTGGAGTAGTGGATCAGCGGCGCTGCCAGTTCTGCTGCCAGCTCAGCGAGCACGCCAGGTGCGTCGGCGTTGATCGCAAAGGCGCGCTCCGGTTCGCTTTCGGCCTGGTCGACGGCGGTGTAGGCAGCGGCGTTGATGATCAGCCGTGGGCGCAGCGTCAGCACCTGTTGGCGTATCTGCGCAGGGTCACTCAGGTCGAGCTGAGCGCTGCCGCGTACCACCAGATCGGGCAGGCAGCGCTGCAGTTCGTGGCTGACCTGGCCGTGTTCGCCCAGCAGCAGGATGCTCATGGGAACAGCTCGGCCGCGGCCAGCGTTGTGCCCGCCTGGTCCTTGCCGGAAAGCAGAGGGGCTGTCGTCAGCGGCCAGTCGATGGCCAGCTGTGGATCGTCCCAGCGGATGCAGCGTTCGTGCTGCGGCGCATAGTAGTCGGTAGTTTTGTAGAGAAATTCGGCGGACTCGCTGAGCACTAGAAAACCATGGGCGAAGCCTTCGGGAATCCACATTTGGCGCTTGTTCTCCGCCGACAGCAGGGCTCCTACCCAATGCCCGAAGGTCGGTGAGCTGCGGCGAATATCCACAGCGACATCGAAGACTTCCCCAGCGCTGACCCGCACCAGTTTGCCCTGTGGCTGCTGAACTTGGTAATGCAAGCCTCGCAATACGCCGCGCGCGGACCGTGAGTGATTGTCCTGAACGAAGGTGTGGGTGATCCCCGTGGCCTCGGCAAACGTGCGGGCGTTAAAACTCTCGTAAAAGAAGCCGCGATCATCGCCGAAAACGCTGGGCTCGATGATCTTTACGTCCGATAACTCTGTAGCTATTACGCGCATGCTTATTCCTCGGCCAGGCCAAACAGGTATTGGCCGTAGGCCGTCTTGCCAAACAGGCGGGCCTGGCTGAGCAGGCGCGCGCTGTCGATCCAACCCTGCTGGTAGGCGATCTCTTCCAAGCAGGCGACCTTCAAGCCCTGGCGATGCTCAATGGTCTGCACGTACTGGGACGCGTCTAGCAGACTGTCGTGAGTGCCGGTATCGAGCCAGGCGAAGCCACGACCCAGGCGCTCCACACGGAGGCCGCCGCGAGCCAGGTAGGCGTTATTGATATCGGTGATTTCCAGCTCGCCGCGGCTGGAGGGCCGCACGGCTTTAGCAATATCGACGACGCTGTTGTCGTAGAAATACAGGCCAGTCACGGCGTAGCTGGACTTGGGCTGCGCTGGCTTTTCTTCAATGGACACGGCATTGCCCAGAGCGTCGAACTCGACCACGCCAAAGCGCTCCGGATCCTTGACCCAGTAGCCGAAAACCGTCGCACCGCTAGGCTGCGCGGCTGCGCGCATGAGCTGCTCGGTGAAGTGCTGGCCGTGAAAGATGTTGTCGCCAAGAATCAGGCAGACCGAGTCAGTGCCAATGAACGTTTCACCGATCAGGAATGCCTGGGCCAGGCCATCCGGTGAAGGTTGTTCGGCATAGCTCAGTCGGATGCCGAATTGGCTGCCGTCACCAAGCATCTTCTCGAAATTCGGCAGGTCTTGAGGTGTGGAGATAATCAGAATATCGCGGATACCCGCGAGCATCAGCACCGAGATCGGGTAGTAGATCATCGGTTTGTCGTAGATCGGCAGCAGCTGTTTGGACACGCCCAGGGTAATGGGATGCAGTCGCGTACCCGATCCGCCGGCGAGGATGATGCCTTTCATGCTGTCACTCCTTGGGTGCCGAGACGTTGACCCTGATAGCTGCCGTCCTGTACTCGGCGGCACCAGTCGAGGTTGTTCAGGTACCACTGCACGGTCTTGCGCAGTCCGGAAGCAAAGGTTTCTTGTGGGACCCAGCCCAGGTCGCGCTGGATCTTGCTTGCGTCGATGGCATAGCGCAGGTCGTGGCCAGGGCGATCCTGTACAAAGGTAATGAGATCCTTGTAAGCGCCGGTATGCCGTGGTGCCAGCTCGTCAAGCAACGCGCAGATGCTTTCCACTACATGCAGATTGGTCTGCTCGTTGTGCCCGCCGATGTTGTAGGTCTCACTTACCTGGCCCTCTGTTACCACTTTGAGCAGGGCGCGGGCATGATCTTCCACGTACAACCAGTCGCGCACCTGCTGGCCGTCGCCATACACAGGTAGAGGTTTGCCATCCAGGGCGTTGAGGATCACCAGTGGGATCAGCTTTTCCGGGAAATGGTAGGGACCGTAATTGTTCGAGCAATTGGTCAACAGTACCGGTAGACCATAGGTACGGTGCCAGGCGCGAACCAGGTGGTCGGATGCCGCCTTGCTGGCCGAGTAGGGCGAGCTGGGCGCATAGGGCGTATTTTCGGTGAACAGATCGTCGACGCCATGCAGGTCGCCATATACCTCGTCAGTGGAAATATGGTGAAAGCGGAAGGCCGCCTTGCGCTCGGCGTCCAGTCCGAGCCAGTAAGCGCGGGTACTTTCCAGCAGGCTGTAGGTGCCGACGATATTGGTCTCGATAAAGGCCGCTGGCCCGTCGATAGAGCGGTCTACATGGGACTCTGCGGCCAAGTGCATGATGGCCTCGGGTTGAAACTCAGCGAGCAGCGCGTCGACCCGCGCTCGGTCGCCGATATCCGCTTGCACGAAGCGGTAATGCGGGTGCTCGGCGACACTTGTCAGCGATTCCAGATTGCCGGCGTAGGTCAGCTTGTCGAGGTTGAGTATCTGGTGCTGGGTGTCGTTGAGCATGTGGCGAATCAGCGCCGAGCCGATGAAACCAGCCCCGCCTGTAATGATAATGCGCATGGTGGTGCTCGTTTAAAGTAGGACAGGCCTGTTGAAGTACCTTCAATCAATCTGCTCAGCAGTTGCTGTGGGTATACATGATGCTGGCTGATCCGCGTAATTTGCTCGCAGGCTGTAGCCGGCCTGCGCTATTAAGAGCGGGTCTGCGGCCCGATCGCTGGATAGTATCAGTGCTAAGAGTGTCGACTCCACTTTGCTTGGATCTATCGTCGCACGCCGCGTTGTCGCGAAAATTTTTTGCCAGGTCGGCGTTCCTCTAAGCGAAGGATGCAGGGAATGAAGTCGCTGTTCACCGCGTTTCCTTGTCAGATCCTCCAGTACCGCATGGCGAGATCTTGCGCGCAACCTAAACGCCGCGCCAGACTGGCTGATCACGTTTTTGCAGCAGTGATGCGTTTCTCAATGGCTCAGTTAGCCGACTAAACTTCGAATCTCGTGCGTTGCCTCGTGCTAAATCTGGCTCCGCGCGGCCGCAAACGAAACGGCAACAGACCTCAGGGCATCGTGCTTTATATCGGCATGGCCCCGCCAGCAATTGTCAGCTCAAGCATGGGTAGGCATATGAAAAGCAGCGAAAGCCATCACGCAAGCGTTATGTAATTCGCGACAGGTATTATTGGGAGCTGGGCGATCCCTTCGAAAGCATGGCCGGTCGGGAAATAGCCGCCAGAGATCATCTTGATACCTGATGTGCCGGGCATCAGTGAGGTCGCTGTTGCGGCTAGTGGCCTTCTAAACGTTTGACGGTGGCGGACTGCTTGCTGGTGTGGAAACTGCGATAAACGCCAGCGGTAGGGCTGAGCTAGCGTTACCGATAACAAGCCGCTAACGACAGGCGTAAGGCGTACCGACCGAGGCGCTGCTTAATAAGCTCACGCGCAACATCACCACCTGTTTGGCCAGGCGGACGGCTTATCGAGCCTAGGAGAAACACCCTAAAAGGCGCACATAGCATCAATTGCCAAGCCCGGCGCTGCAGTTGCCTTACCCTGCTATCAAATAGCTACAGCCGATTGCTCAGCATTAGACAAGGGTTTGGCTGCACGTCGACGGCGCCCCATCAGACCGGCAACGCCAAGTGCCGACAACATCAGAACCGCAGCGCCGGGAAGCGGTACGGACGAGATAGCGATCAGGTTCTGCGAAGTTTTCTTGTCGTTTAGAATACCGTCGTAGAAGTAGCTTATTTTGTAGTTACCGGTATTCGCTCCGTCGAGTTTCAGCCAGTCGCGAGCCAAGGCTTGCGCGTTGCCAAAGCCGTTTGCCTGGAACGTCCCGTTGTTAAGGCTGTAGCCGCCGCCGGTGTCGGTAACAATTTCCCAGATAGCCAGCTGGAAGGCTGCTGAGGTTCGTGTGTCGGACACTTGGGAGTAGCGTTGATTGACCAGCTTCTGCAGAGCATCACTGTTCCTGAGCTGGGTGGAACTGCCGACTGTGTAGTCGAACTTGTTACTGAGCGAAGTAAATACGTCCACACACCAAGCAATCAGTGATTTGCCGGTGCTTGTGTCAAGCATGTTGAGCCCGCCTGCAGATGCCGAACGGGTCTCAAGCCCCCAGGTGCCGGGGTTCCACCAAGTCGTAGGGGTAAAGTCAGCTTTGATATTTCCGTTGAGGAAGCCATAGGCTGAGCCTTGGTGTTGTAGTGTCATCGTGGTAGCCATGACGTTATGGCTGACGGTTGCTAATCCGCAGAGCAGGATAGCGACAAGCGTCCTCGAAACTCGTATTTTCATGGCAGCGCACCAAAAAAGAGGGGTGGTGGGGTGATGTTATAGTGATATTATCCTCCGCCGCTAGGTATAGTAAAGCCCCCCGTAAATCTAGGTTGGAAGTCCTACTCTCGGCCTAGAGGTTGC
Source organism: Pseudomonas spirodelae (assembly GCF_034653255.1). NCBI lineage: Bacteria > Pseudomonadati > Pseudomonadota > Gammaproteobacteria > Pseudomonadales > Pseudomonadaceae > Pseudomonas > Pseudomonas spirodelae. Next base: position 8,863 of record NZ_JAYEET010000006.1, read on the forward strand.
GCTGCGGTGCGTACGAAAATTAATCAATCAGGAAGGTTTTCCTATGGGCGAGTCTATGGCCGGCAAGATCGGGCGGATGTTTACTTTCTTTGTAGTCGCCGTTCTTCTGTCCTTTGCCGCCTACTTTGGCGGCTTGGTCGAGCTGGTCAGCCGCTGGAGCAAGCAAGAGGAATACAGTCACGGCTTTTTTATCCCCCTTATAAGTCTGTGGTTGCTCTGGCAGCGCCGTGATGCGTTGCGCGCGAGTGTCGGCTCGCCATCTTGGGCTGGGTTAGTGCTTTTGCTGATCGCGGTTGGCATGCTGTTGATGGGGGAGCTGACCGCGATCTTCATCATCGCGCAATACGGCTTTCTGTGTTGCCTGCTGGCCTTGGTACTCTGTTTTGGAGGTCGATCGCTGCTTAGGGTGACAGTGCTGCCTTTACTCTTGCTTGTATTCGCTATTCCCTTGCCTTATTTCGTTGACTCGCAGCTCTCCTGGCGTCTGCAATTAATTTCTTCGGAAATTGGTGTGTGGGTGCTCAGGGCCTTCAATATCTCTGTTTTTCTCGAAGGCAACATTATTGATCTTGGCGTCTACCGGCTGCAGGTCGTAGAGGCTTGCAGTGGCTTGCGCTACCTCTATCCATTGCTGAGCATCGGCTTCCTGATGGGGTATATGTTCCGTGGGCCGTTATGGCAGAAAGGCTTGCTGTTTCTCTCTACCATCCCGGTGACCGTATTGACGAACAGCCTGCGAATTGCTGCGGTCGGTGTGCTGGTGGAGCGCTGGGGCATTGGCATGGCTGATGGCTTTCTGCATTATTTTGAAGGCTGGATCATCTTTATGGCCTGTCTGATGATCTTGCTGGCTGAGGTTTGGTTGTTCGAACGACTCGGTGCCCGGCGGCGCGTGGTCGATGCGCTGAACTTCCCGGTTATTCGTGGCGGTGGTGCGCTGGCTGCACCGAAAATCTCTCGTCACCCGTTAGTCTTTGCATTGCCAGTCCTTGTGCTGGCCAGTCTCGCGGTAAGTGTTATTGGCAATCGTGAAGAGCTGCGTTTGGACCGCCTTCCGCTTACGGCTTTTCCTTTGTTCCTGGATGAATGGCAAGCCAGCGAGAGCAGAATGGAAGTCGAGGTCGAAAATAGCCTGGGCTTGGATGACTATGTTATTGCGGATTACCGCCGCGGCGAGGCGGATGTCGTTAATTTTTATGCGGCCTTTTATGGCTCTCAGCGTAAGGGTGTTTCACCGCACTCACCGCAAGTTTGTATTCCAGGTGGCGGTTGGCTTATCACCGGGTTGAGCCGTTTGCCGGTAGTGCTGGCGCACTCGAGTGATGGTTCTTTTGAGGTGAATCGCGTCATTATTGAGCGCGGCGGGCAGCGGCAGCTTGTTTATTATTGGTTCGAGCAGCGCGGTCGGCGTATTGCCAACGAATACTGGATGAAGTGGTATTTGTTAGTGGATGCATTGGTTCGCAATCGCAGCGATGGTGCCTTGGTGCGCGTTACCACGGTTATACGGCCTTTTGAGGCGCCTGCTGATGCTGATCAACGCATACAAGATTTCATGAAACTCGCTGTGCCGCGCTTGGCGGCTCATGTGCCGCATTGATCCCTAGGGTTGGATATAAAATGAAGATACATCGGCTCAAGGCTGGCAAGAATGTCCGGGGTGCGCTACTGGCAGTTTTCTTTATTGGCCTGACGGCTTGCTCTACACCAGAAGAAAAGGCTAATAAGTACTACGAGAGGGGAGTGTCCCTGATGGAGCAGGGGGACTTGCTCAAGGCGCGCATTGAATTACAGAACGCGCTACAAATAAAGCCAGATCTCACTGCCGCATGGTTTGCGCTAGCCCAGATTGCCGAACAGCAAGGCGACTGGGAGAAGCTTTTTGGTTTGCTCAATAAAGTGGCTGATTATGATCCTCAGCATCTGGAAACCCAGATCAAGTTGGGGCGCATGTTGCTGGCTGCCGGTCGGTTGGATAGAGCGCTGGCGGCTAGTGACTTTACCCTCAGCATAGCACCAGATAACGCTGAGGTGCTGGGTTTGCGTGCCGGTGTTCTTTACAAGCTGGACGACAAGATCGGTGCTGTGGCCCAGGCAAATGCAGCGCTGAAGATAAGCCCGAACAATATTGACGCGTTGGTGGTGCTTGCTACTGAGCGTCTGGCGGCGAACGACGCGGAAAAAGCCATTGAGTATCTGGACCGGGGTTTGAAGGTCAACGACAAAAATATTGCACTGCAGCTCATCAAGGTGCAGGCATTGGAGTCGATGGCGCAAACGGATTCATCCGAGGCTATTTTTCGGAAGTTGATCGCGCTCTACCCGGAGACACGAGCCTTGCGCCACACGTTGGCAGAGTTTTATTTGGTTCATGGGCGCGCAGAGGCGGCCGAGGCCGAGTATCGAGCCATTGCGGCAGAGAATCCCGAGGATGTTGACGCCAGCCTCGATGTCGTCCGCTTTATTGGCACGATCAAAGGCCGGGACGCTGCACTACAGTACTTGCAGGAAATGATTTCTGCTGACACTAGCAATAATGAGCTCAGCTTTGCGCTCGCGGCGATGCAACAGTCCCAGGGTGATCAGCGTGCCGCCGAAACGATATTTCGCACTATCATCGCAAGGTCCGCTGATAGTCCCGATGCGATCAGAGCTAAAGGCTTGCTCGCGGGGGTTCTGCTTTTGAATGGCGATAAGCCAGTCGCACAGACTCTTATCAACGAAGTGCTCGCGGGAGACCAGCGCAATGAACAGGGTTTGCTGCTAAAAGCCAGCCTGGCAGTCGACGGGCGACAGTATGATGAGGCGATTGCCGATTTACGTAGCATTCTACGGGACTCGCCCAATTCCCCTCGTGCGTTATTGATGTTGGCCAAGACCTATGAGCTTGCTGGCTCAGCTGAGCTTGCTCAGGAAAACTATCTAAAGGCCTATGAAAACGGCAAGCCGGTGGTGCAGTTCGGTATGGCATATGCCGAGTTTCTTTTGCAGCGCAGCCAGATGGCGCGTGCCGAGACAGTCGCCTCCGAGATCCTGCAGGAAGAGCCAGGTCATGTGCCGGCGATGAAAGTACTTGCACAGGCTCGGATCAATCAGGGGGATTGGTCGGGTGCGCAAACAGTTGCCGACCAGATGAGCCAATTGCCAGGTCAGGGACAGGTTGCTGACGAGATCCGCGGTACCATTTTTGCCGCCCGTAAAGATTATTCTGAGAGCATTGCCGCTTTTCGGCGCGTTTACGATGCCGCGCCAGCAGAAGTTCAGCCCATGGTGTCCCTGGTGCGTTCTTACGTGCTGGCTGGCAAAGTGAGCGAGGCAAAGGACTTTCTGCGCTCGGTCATTCAGGCCACTCCGAGTAATACGAGTGCGCTTGTGCTCTTAGGCGAGCTGCATGTGGCCGATAAGGATGACAAGGCTGCGGCTGAGATCTTTCAGCAGGTCATCAGCCTTCAGCCGGCCCAGGCGGTGGGTTATATAAATTTGGCTAACGTGGATATGCGTGCAGGCCGAGTCGCTGAAGCGGAGCAGGTTGTTGAGCAGGGCCTGGCAATGTCTCCTGGCAATTTTGACCTTCTAATGGCCCGCGCGAGTATTTTTGAGGTATCCGGACGTTTTGCTGAGGCGATCACTGCCTACGAGGCGCTGCACATGGACTATCCGGGTGCAGATGTTGTGGTCAACAATCTTGCAAGCCTTCTGAGTGAACACCGGGCAGAGCAAGCTGACTGGGTTCGTGCCTACGAGCTCGCGCTTCGCTTCAGGCGCAGTGATGTGCCCTATTTTAAAGATACTCTGGGCTGGGCCAACTATCGATTAGGTAAATTTGAAGAAGGCGTGGTGTTAATCAAGGATGCAGTGCGGCAACTACCCGAGCAGCCAGTATTCCGTTATCACCTTGGCATGAGCTATGCGGCACTGAACAATAAAGAGCAAGCCCGCGAGGAACTCGAAAAAGCGCTTGAGTTGAGTCAGTTGAATAGTTCACAAGACGTTGAGCGAATCCGCGAGGCGCTGGAAAAGCTGTAACAGGCTCAAGGCAATTATTATGTATGAAGCGTTCTACGGCCTTCGAGAAAAGCCATTTTCCATCCAGCCCGATCCCGAATTTCTGTTTATGGGGAAGAGGCACAGCATGGCCTATGCCATGCTCGAGTACAGCGTTGTTAACAGGGCAGGTTTCACTGTTATTAGTGGCGACATAGGCTGCGGCAAGACAACCTTAATACGTAATCTGCTTAATCACCTTGATGGGCGGGCGCTGGTCGGGCTGATAAACAATACCCATCAGGACGTGAATAATCTGCTTGAGTGGGTGATGCTGGCTTTCGATCTGCCTTATGAGGGGGTGTCGACAGTAGCTCTTTATGACGCGTTCCAGCGTTTTTTGGTGCGTCAGTACGGTTCGGGCAAACGCGTATTATTAATTGTCGATGAGGCGCAAAACCTTAGCGTCAGTGCGCTGGAGTCTTTGCGCATGCTGTCGAATATTAATGCAGATAAAGACCAGCTCTTGCAGATAATTCTTGTCGGTCAGCCGCAGTTGAAGGAGGTTTTGCGCCGCCCGGAGCTTCGGCAGCTGGCGCAACGAGTGTCATCGCATTTTTTTATTCCGCCGCTTGAAGCTGGGGAAGTGGCTGGCTACATTCAGCATCGGCTGAAAATATCCGGGCGAATGGAGCCGCTGTTTACGTCGGCGGCAAACTTGCGGGTTGCCCATTTCAGTCGGGGCGTACCGCGAAGCATCAATATGCTCTGCGATACCGCGCTCGTATACGGTTTTTCTGAGGGGCTAGCTCGAATTGACGTCGGCCTTATCGAGGACGTGGTGAAAGATCAGTCTGAGTTTGGGGTTTTTTCGATGGATTGATGTTGGCCTCGGTTTGAATGGCGATGCAATTTACGGTGCGCGATTGGAATACGCGGTTATATATCATTGCCTGGTTAGTTTTCAGGTTCAGGTTTTGATCTCGAACGTGGCGAGTTCAGCCTGTAGCTAGGGCAAGTCTCTGTTTGGTCTGGTCTATTCTAGTCTGCCTGCAGAGCTATGAGCCTAGACTTTGTTTCGCTCAAATATATTTTTAAAAGTTGGTGGGGTTGCATATAAATCGACAGGGGGTTGTTTTGAGTGTCGTCGTGAGAATGTTAGTGGCATACTGATTAGCTAACGCATAACACTATGTGGTCACCTGTTGTTTGGGTGGTGAGGGTTCCAGTGCTCCAATATACGATGGTGTCAGCATGACGTTTCAACCCAGTGGTCGGCGGTCGATCCTTCAGCGGCGCAGCAGTACCAGCAACACCATACAGGCAGGTCTCGACGGCCTGGCTGTGACCGGTATTACCTGGGGGCTGATCAATTATCATATCGGATACTTGACTCCAGCCTACGTCATCATGTTGCTGATGTTGCTGGGGGCGCTAGCTGTCGTCTGTGACCATTATGCAATTTACCGGAGTAATGTCGGATTAACCCTGAAAGCGTTCAAGTTGTTCAAGGCGTGGAGCGCCACGTTTGCCTTTTTGGTTGCCATGGCCTTCCTGACCAAGCAAAGCGAACAGTATTCGCGATTGTTGGTAGGACAATTATATATTATTGGATTCTTTGTTCAGCTTTTGCTGCATGTTGCGATGCGCGAAGTACAGAAGAAATTCTTGAATAACCCTACGCAGTTGGACAACTCCCTTATTATCGGTTCCGGGCGGCTGGCCAGTTTTCTTCATCAGAAAATCAGCAACAATCCATGGCTCGGTGAACGTATGGTTGGCTGTGTGCTGATCAGTGCGGATGAGCAGGACATAGCTCCTGTGGAAAGCTCGCGGCACTTGGCAGTGCTGGGCACTATTGCCGACCTAGATCAATTGATCAGTACATACTCTATTCGCACTGTGTATTTCGTCACCCCCTTGGATGCTTCCGAAGTCATTGAGGAGGTATACCTTAAGTTGCTTGGTAAGCACATCGCGGTTAATTGGGTGCCCGATATATTTTCATTGCGTTTGATTAATCATAGTGTCCGTGAAATCGCCGGTATACCGGTACTTACGCTGTCTGAAACTCCGTTGATGGGGATGCGCCTGTTTCTTAAAAATCTTGAGGACAGACTGCTGGCTTCCCTCGCCTTGATTTTCATTGCCCCTTTATTATTGATTGTGGCGATTGCCATAAAGATAGATAGCCCAGGACCGGTTTTCTTTCGACAAGAGCGTATGGGCTGGAGCGGTGGGATTTTTCGCATCTGGAAATTTCGCAGTATGGTCGTTCATCAGATCGAAAACGGCGTCGTGAAACAGGCAGAAAAGAATGATCCGCGGGTGACTCGCGTTGGCGCTTTTATTCGTCGGACAAGCCTTGATGAGTTACCGCAGTTGTTCAATGTTCTGGTCGGCGAAATGTCGCTGGTCGGCCCTCGCCCGCATGCCATTCAACACGATGCGGAATATTCGGACGGTATTGTTGATTACTTCGCTCGCCACAAGATCAAGCCGGGTATTACCGGGTTGGCCCAAGTTCGTGGTTTTCGCGGTGAAACAAAGGATATAGAACAAATGATGCAGCGGGTTGAGTCTGATATCGAATACATCAATAATTGGTCGCTGTGGCTCGATTTCGTCATTTTACTGCGCACTGTATTTGCGTTCACCGGAAAGCACGCTTACTAGGCTCTGTACGGAAAGTTCCTACAGGTAGAATCGTCGCCATTATCGGCTAGGGGACGCATGGCATCCTCTGGGTCTTGTGCTCGGGCGCAGCGTGGCGTGACCTGTCAGAGAAGTCGGCTCATGGTCGACTGTCTATCAGTGGCTTCGATACTGGCCGGATAATGGCCCTTTCGATCAAGTTCTGGAGTGTTTGCACATTCGCTTGAATCGAGAAGGGTTGATTGATCTAGATATAAGGATTATCAATCCGACAGCGGTACAAGTACCCCGCGGTTCTTATGGTGCCGGGAAAGGTGTATATGTTGGGTGTACCCGAGGCGGCTTAGCTACTAGGATCCACATGCTCTGCGATGTCTCGGGCGTGCCTCTGCTTTTTTTCGTCGTCCGGCTAGCTCGGCGAAATCTCGAGCGTTTAGGCGCACTTGGACCAGGTTCGCATCCTCGACAGGCCTGGTCGCCTCGCGAGCACTGCCGCAGGTTGCTGGTCGGCAAGCGCTACGGCCCCGCCTACCTGCGCCAGTACTGCGATCGTTATCGGATGCGGGCTGTGATTCCGCTGGGAGCCGTGAGGCGTGAGCCCAAACCGGGACTGCGAAGATTGTTTGATCGCCGAAATACCGGTAGTGCAACATCATCGAGCGGATGTTCGGCTGTCTGAAGGCTAGTCGAAGAATCGGCGCTCACTACGACAAGCTAGCAAGAAGTTCTGCCGCACTGGCCGCACTGGCCGCACTGGCCAGCATTCTGCGGTACCGAGGGCAGCGCTTTTCGTGCAAAACCTAGTTTTGCCAGGGGCAGGGCCTTTTTAAGCCCCGATCTGAAGCATCGCCGCGCGACGGCGCCCCACGCCTTTTAGGTTTCGTTCAGGGGGTACGTGATGCTTAGACTGTGCCGATGTTTTGTGAAAGGCACCTCTGCGGCGAGTGCCATGGGCAGCGTTGAAGTCACTGAATCGCTATAGCCGCGCCCCTAGGTGAGGCTCCTACATCTGTGTGATGATGGATGTAGCACTATGGTCTCGTGTCACTGCGATGGTCCGTAAAAACACAAGTGCGATATTTTCTGGTGCGGCGTTTTTTTGGCGTTTTTGGCGATAGATTTATTTTATTTTATCCGTGCGACGTGCTGTTGACGTGCTGGCGTTGTGCCTATAGGATCGCAACACGTAAAAAGTATTTCCTTATGTTCAGTGATACAACCCGTGCACAGGGAGTGTGTGATGCGCCTAGTGCTTCTAACCAAATCGTTGGTGTTGCTGCTGCTGTTGAACGGTGCGTCAGTTTCTTGTGCCCAAGCCGCTGGCTCCGCATCGGAGAGTGAGCAGGCAAGAAACATCTTGCATCGCAGCGACTTGTACGCGGGTGTACCCTTCAGTTTTCAGTCTAAGCCTGCACGTCTTCCTAGCATTAGCGCTATTGGTCTTCTAAGCACTCTGTCTCGTGAGCATGATGTGCAGAGCCTTAAAGGTGAATGGCTTCTGCGTGATGAGTTCAGTGCTGCGGATAAGTCGAGCGGCTTTCTAGGGGTTTGGGCCGGTGCTGGTTCAATCGATAGAATGATTGCGGTGCTTGTCGAAAGCCGTCTTAGGGTTGGTTTAAATTCCCAGGGTATAGGTCTGATCGGCCCGTCCGTCATCTATACCGCTCAACCGAATACTGTGCCGCTACCTGCAGCAGCATGGTTATTTGCTTCCGCGTTGTTTGGTTTTATTGTAGTTGCCAGCCGACGGAAGGTGTAAAAAACAGCGGCGTCTAAACTTTCGCGGTATTGAGAGGTAATTATGAAAATGATTCGAAAACTGGGTTTGGCGGCAGTATTGCTAGCCTCCGCTCAAGTGGCTACTGCTGCTAGCATCCCGAATATGGGCTTTGAAAGCGGCCTTTCTTCTTGGGGCGGTTCGGGTACGGTAGGTAGTAATCCTGCGCTGGCATATGAAGGCAGTTCGTATGGCCAATTAACAGGCAGCCAAAGCCTATTCCAGACAGCAAATCTGGTTGCCGGAGAGACTTATAGCTTCATGTGGCGTTTTATTGCGGGTGATTACCTGCCGTACAATGACACTTCGTTTGTAATCACCGATGCTGGCTACAATCTGCTCGCGAGCGTGGCGACTGTAGGTGATTACGGTGACAGCGGCTGGCAGTATTACAGCTGGGTGCCGCAAGTTAACTATAACGGCCCGTTGGTATTTGGCGTAAGCAACATCCTTGACAATGATTTTAACTCAACGCTTCTGCTCGATGCGACTGTGCCTCTGCCAGGTGCCGCCCTGTTGTTCGGTTCTGCCCTTCTGGGCGCTGGTGTGCTGCGTCGTCGCAAACTGGCTGCTGCCAAGAAGCTCGACATGGTCGCTGCTTGAAAATTGCTCTGGCTTGATGAAGGGGGGGGAGACCTCCCCTTTTTTATTGAGCGATAGTAAAGCTATCTAATCGGAGACATCCCGATGTTGCGTTTGTTGTTGCTTACGTTCGTCATGCTGGCGGTCAGTTGCGGGTTTGCCTCTGCCGACGAAAAAGTCGAGCCTTATCTGCTTAATCCGGGTGATGTCGTTCTGGTCTCCGTTTGGCGTGAAGAAAGCTTGCAGATGGAAGTGCGTGTGCTGCCTGACGGCAGTGTTACTTTCCCCCTCGCGGGCCGCGTCGAGGTCGCCGGGCATGACTCCACTGTTGCGGCTCAGATGATTTCGGATCGACTCGAGGAGTATTTGCCTGATCCGAGTGTCAGTGTTGTCGTCACCGGCATCGAAGGCAACCTCGTTTATGTGTTGGGTAAAGTAACGAAGCCTGGTCCGATTGTGTTGACGGGGCCAACCTCGGTATTGCAGGCCTTGAGTGTTTCGGGCGGCCTCGACAAGTTTGCCGATGAGGGTGAAATAAAAATTATACGTCACAGTGGTCAGGGTCAGGAGATCCTGCCGATTGATTACAAGGACCTGATTTCTGGGCGTAATATGGTCACCAATATCCAGCTCCAGGCCGGTGATACATTGGTTGTGCCCTAGCCTTGCGTGATATATCAAAGATGAGGTTGCGACGAGCTGCACAAGTGATGACGGCTTCCCTAGTGTTGCTGTCTTCAGGCGTGGCCCATGCGGCCAGCTGGCAGGCCACGGTTGCGCTGCCTATGACTACCGAGCACGACAGCAATCCTCGGCTTGATGCTGAGGATGAGAAAGGAGTAACCCGCACAACCATTGCGCCGGATTACACCCTCATAGGTGCTTTTGGCCTGGACGAGCTCCGCTTCGGCATCGGCCTCAATCTCGAGCGATCCTCCGACCAATCCATTGCCCTGGACCGTGAAGATCCCAAGTTGCTACTGGGGTGGCAGCGCGAGACCGAGAGGGGTGGTTTTGGTCTTACGGCGAAGTATGATGAGAGCTCCACGCTCTTCAGCGAGCTTGAAGAGACCGGTGTGGTCGCTGGTGATGGTACGCGCAAGAAATATAAATTGGCCGGAAACTGGCGTGCCGCCATCAGCGAGCGCAGCACACTGGCTAGCGATGCCGACTACACACGTGTCAGGTACGATGTCGATTCGCTTACCAGTTATGACGAGCTATCCACCAAGTTCAGTTGGAGCTATGGGTGGAGCGAGCTTCTCGAGCCCTATGCAGAGGTGTCGCTCAGTCGCTATGAGCCGGTGGGCGAGACTGTAACGGCATCCTCAACCCGATATGGCCCCATGAGCGGTCTGCGGTTCTCTATCTCTGAGCAACTTCAAGGTGTGTTGCGGGCAGGTGTCAATCAGGTCTCAGGTGACGAAGGCGGCCCCAGCTGGCAGGGCGGCTTTGAGTTGAGCTATATCGGTGAGCGTTTTGATACAAGTATCGACGTCGGTCGTAGTACTATTACCAGCGGGGAGGGCGGTTTTACCGAGGTGAGCCAGCTGCGTGCTAGCTGGAGTTACGCAGTTAGCGAGACTCTCCGAGCGGGTCTTGATGCCTCATTGCAAGATAGTAAAAGCACCGCGCCCAATACCATGCGTCAAATCAATCTATGGGCCAGCCAGGAGCTTTCGCCATTCTGGGTTGCTCGCCTTTCCCTAGCGTACAGACAACGTCAGCAAGATGACCGTCCAGATGCCAGCGCAAACGTACTTGGGGTGACCTTGATTTATAATCACCCCGATTTTTGAATTCCAGCTCTGTGATTATTATGAACTCTGAATACGAAATGTCGCTCAACGATTACCTGGCCGTAATCAAGCGTCGAGCCCTTCTGCTGGGTCTGAGTTTTGCAGTCATACTCGGTGTAAGCCTGGTCATTGCCATCACTATTCCACCTGTCTACCAGTCAACGGGCACTATTCTCGTTGAGTCTCAGCAGATTTCTGCAGATCTGGTTGCTGCGAGCAATACGACCTATGCCGACGAGCGTATCGAGATCATTCGCCAGCGAGTGATGACCCGTGAGCACCTGATGCGTATCGTCGACAAATACCGACTCTTTAGCAATGATGGGAAAGTACTGACGGTTTCCGAGAAGATTGATGAAATGCGCGCTGCAATAAGCGTGTCGCTGGTCAATGCGGAGGTCAAGGGGCGCGGCATGGCTACTATTGCCTTCCGCCTTGCCTTTGAGCATAAGCAGCCTGATATTGCGAACAAGGTGGCAAACGAGCTGGTTACCTTGTTTCTTGACGAGAACATCAAGCAGCGGACCGAACGTGCAAGTGAAACCACAGAGTTTCTGACCCGCGAGGCAGACAAGCTCAGGGTAGAGCTAGAAAGATTGGAAAATCAGCTTGCTGCTTTCAAGCAAGACAACGGTAACGCTCTGCCAGAACATCAAGAACTGCGCATGAACATGTTGTCACGCACAGAGGCGGAGTTGAAAGAAGTTGATCGGGACTACAAGACGGCACAGGAAGAACTGCGGTTTCTGGATCTGGAGTTGTCCGCCGCAAACGCTGGCTTAACAGCCAAGACAGGATCGGCCTACCCGACTGCGAGCACGTCCCCTAATTTGGCCAGTCTGAAAGCCGAGTACGCCCAGCTTCTCTCCCTTTATAAAGAAGCGCACCCTGATGTGCGGGCTCTCAAACGCCAAATTGATGCGCTCGAAGCATCCGGTAGCGACGGTGAGAGCGCCTTATCGCAAAGCGATTTGGAGGTTGCCAGAGTTCAGGCCAAAATAGCGGCCGCTAACGCGCGCGTTGTGTCACTTGCCGCACAGAGGCAAGTTTTGCTTGCCAAGATAGAAGGCTACGAGCAACAAATTTTGCAGACGCCACAAATTGAGCGCGGCTTGGTCACTTTGATGCGTGACCATGAGAACGCACGCAAGAAGTACGAGGAGATTCGCACGAAGCAGATGAGTGCGCAGATCTCTGAAAACCTCGAGCAGGAAAACAAGGCCGAGCGTTTTGTGCTTCTCGAACCGCCGCTTATGCCAGAAAAGCCCGTCAAACCCAATCGCAAGAAAATTGCAGCCCTGGGTTTTTTCCTCGCCCTGGCCGGTTCGGGGGGAATAGTAGTGTTTCTGGAAACCCTGAACCAGCGAGTTCGTGGTGCTGACGCACTGACCAGTGTGTTGGGTAGGCGCGTATTGGCTTCCATTCCCTACATCTCTACTCCGGCTGAACTGACACGTCGTAGGAGGTGGCTGGCGATGATGGTTGTTTCTGCGATCCTGATCATTACGGCCTCTCTGGTGCTACTGCATCTCCTATACATGCCGCTGGACCTTCTGGTATTCAAAGCTCTGGCCCGGTTTGAGTAAGGCAAATAGCAATGGAACGAATCAAGCAAGCCATCGAGAAAGCCAAGAAGCAGGCCTCCCCCAACTTTATGGCCAAGACACAGGTCTTGACCCCGACTTCGCAGCCTATTGCAGAGCTGGGGGAGCTCAACTATGTACAGACAAGGGTCGTTTCCTTGCGCGCGGATCTCCTTGAGCGCAACCGGATTGTTGCCTACAACAAAAACTCGAATATGGGCTGGTCTTTCGATCTGCTGCGCACGCAGGTTCTGAAAATCATGGAAGAAAATGGCTGGCGTACCCTCGCGATCACCTCTCCCACCCCGGAGGCCGGCAAAACGGTAGTGGCCATCAACCTGGCAATGAGCATCGCCCATCACACGACCAAGACAGCGTTATTGGTCGATTTCGACCTGCGTCGCCCGAAGGTGGGCGCTTACCTTGGCCTGCCGATGGAGCAATCACTGAACGATTTGCTGGCCGGTGAGGCATCTCTGCAAGATGTTCTGGTCAATCCATCTTTGCCGCGCTTTGTTGTGTTGCCGACGCGCAGGCCGGTTCTGCACTCCACTGAAGTGCTCTCCTCGTCAGGGGTTGGCAACTTGATCACTGATCTGCGCGAGCGCTACGACTCACGCATCGTTATTTTTGACCTACCGCCCTTGCTGAGTACTGATGATGCTATAGCGGTATTGCCGAAAGTCGACTGCGTCCTGCTGGTCGTCGCTAATGGCATGAACAGCAAGAAAGAGATCGAGGACTGCTTGCACCATCTGCCGGCGGCTAATTTGATTGGTACGGTGCTCAACAAAGCCCAAATTGAGTCGCGCACTTACAGCTACTAACAATCGCAACTGGCGAAACGCCCCGTTTCGATTACGCAGCACCGAACGAAGGGCGGATAACAGCACAGGGCTGCACGCAGCCCCTGTTGTTAGCTCAGCTTGTCTGTCCATGGGTAGCGCTGTTCCCAGGCCCAGGCATGCATCACGATCTGTTCAATCGATGCAAATCGTGGCTGCCAGCCAAGCAAGGTGCTGGCTCTGCTGGCGTCAGCGACAAGACGCGGCGGGTCCCCCGCACGGCGAGGGGCATCGTTCACGGCGATAGCTCGACCGGTTACGCGGCATGCGGTATCTATCACTTCCTGTACTGAAAATCCCTGGCCATTACCTAGGTTGAACGCATTGCTTTCCCCCCCAGCCAGCAGATAGTCCACGGCAAGGGCGTGTGCCTGGACAAGATCGGCAACGTGGATGTAATCACGGATGCAGGTTCCGTCAGGGGTGTCGTAATCACGGCCGAACACGGTGATTGCGGGTCGACGACCAGCGGCTGCCTGCAGGATCAGTGGAATTAGGTGGGTCTCCGGCTCATGGCGTTCACCCAGCAGGCCTTCAGGATCAGCACCCGCGGCATTGAAGTAGCGTAAGCAGACCGACTTCAGCCCGTACGCCCGGTCGAAGTCTTCCAGCATCTGCTCCACCATCCACTTGCTTCGGCCGTAGGGATTGATCGCCGCCTTGGGATGTTCCTCGTCGATAGGCACATAGACTGGATCACCATAGACTGCCGCAGTCGACGAGAAAATGAAGTGCTTAATCTGCGCACGCACCATGGCCTGGAGCAGGGTGAGGGTCGCGCAAAAGTTGTTCGCGTAGTATTTGGCCGGCTCGCTAACGGATTCGCCGACCTGGATAAATGAGGCGAAGTGAAACACCGCATCGAAACGGTGCGCCGCAAACAAGGCATCAAGCGCCGCAGCATCGGCTATATCCAGCTCCTCCAGTAGGCCGCCGAGCAGTGCCGCGCGGTGACCCGTAGAGAAGTTGTCCGCCACTACTACCTGGTGATTCGCATCAAGCAGATGCTTGACCATGTGAGAGCCGATATAACCCGCACCGCCTACAACCAGAAACTTCATCTACCTCTCCTGAAAATCCTGCAAATCGGTGCTGTTCAGCGCGGCTCGAGATTCGCCCAGTGTAGAAAATTTAGGCTATGTCTCAAATCGTGTCGCAGCCTGTGCAAGCCACCACGCTGCACCTCGGTGAGCCAGATTCCGGGGCGAAGCGATTGCCGCCAGCCAGTGGCTTCGGTGTTGCCCATTGCATTCGCCGCGAGGGCGCGGCTCCTACGAAAAGCAGCGGCCAGTGTTCCCGCAGCGGCTACACATAGGCCAAGAGCAGCCCTTCTTCCTCAAGGGAAATCAGTACCATCCCGGCCTGGCTGCTACCTCAAAAACAGCCAGTTTGACACCTGCTTGCCGTCGAGTTGGATTGTGTAGCGCCCGCCACTGTAGGTCACTGGTAGCTCCTTCATTTGCGCGAGGATGCCATTGCTGAACAATTTCAAGCCCTCGGGGGCCTGGATAGTCAGGGTCCCCTTGATCGGCTCTACATAAAACGGAGTCTTGTTGCCGTCCCTAGGGACGGCACGGGTGCCCAAGGATATCAGCAAGTTTCTGGACCGTCCGACAGGCGCGCGCTCCAGGCTCTGTACCGCCACACTGGCGTTAGGCGTATTGACCTGAATATTGATCGCGCCAAGGGTGATCGACTCTCCGCCTATCCAGCCTGTCGCAGCCAGGGTACGCGGCGTATTGATGGTATAGATTCCTTTCTGCCAGTTGCGCTTCAGCTCGCCCGTATCTGAGGTTGACGCACTTGCGTTGGCATTGAGCAGCGACTGGTTGGGGTCATTTATCACCTGAGCCTGGGAGGGTAAGGTGCTTTGCTCAAGCCACGGGAGTTCCGTGGTGTAGGGCATGGCAATTTGCAGCTTACCTTTCTCGGCGGCGGTTCGCAGTGCAACTGAGTTCTTGGGTGTGATCTGCTGATTGAATAAGGTGGATGCCGTCGGTGCAAATACGTAGGTTGTCAGCGCCTCGCGAATATCGCCACGGCGGTACATGAGTGCCGCAGCAGGAAGGGTTGCTAGCAGGGCCGGATCGTTGTAAGCGTGCCAGTTTGAGGCCGATATCCGTTGCCCAGCCAACCTTTCCTGACTGTACGCATATTGCATCATGGCATCCCAGCCTTGATGGCTGGCCATACCCGCCATGTAGAGCGGCAGCGTATGGCGATCCGGCGTCGGGAAGGGTTCGGCGTTCCACTCAGTCACTGTCAGTGGTTTGCCTGCCACTTGGCCTGCGGCAATCCAATGCAGCATACCGTCACTAGACAGTGGGTTCTTTTCCAGTTGACCTGCACCGCCATAGCTGTGCACATCGATTACGTCGCCTGCCGTAAGGGCTGGAAGAGAGCTCAGTCCATTGCCGCCCCACGTGCTGGTGGTCGCAATTGGGACTTTTACGCCCAGTTCACGCAGGTGTTGAATCATGTCCACGTTGAAGCGTTGTTCCAGATCGTTGAGGAATAGCTTCGATGGCCCATGTTCCCAGGCACGCCAGGTTTTATTTTTGGGTAGATTGTGCTGGCGGGCAAAGTTCTCTGCGTCGCTCATATAAATCGCGCTGTGTTCAGGCACCTTCTTGTCTGGCAAAAGAGCATTGCCAAAATGGTGGGTAATGTCGTTCTCGTTGGTGATCAATACAGCGGCGATCGCTGGATCATCCTTGTAGGCAAGGCCGGTATGTGGGTTCACATGGGTTAGATAAGCCTCGGCAAAACGCTTCATTGCTTGCTGAATGGTGATGTTGACGTAGGCGTAGCCCTTTAGGCTTGCCTCATCCTTACCTTTACGTATCTCATCGAAGCCGTAGATGTTGTCGCCGGCCTTGAGTGTTCGTCCTACATGCAGGTCAAGCCAGACATAAATACCCTCATCTTTCAGGCACTTTATCCACCAATCAAGTTTTGCCTGTGCCTCGGCGCTCACTTGTTGGGTATTGCTTATGAACTTTTTGTCGCCAAAAATATTTGGGTTTACCCAGGCAGAATCATGGTGGTGCAAGCGCACAAGATTGAAGCCCAACGCCGAAAGGCGGCGGGCTTGCTGTTTAATTGCATCATCCGGGGTGCCGAATAACGTGTAAGCCGACAGATTTGTGCCCCAGAAGCGCGCGGGAGTATTGTCGGCAAATAGCAGCTGTTCGCCCGATGCCTTGACGAAACCACGTTTGCCTGCAGGTTTTTCTTGTTCGTTGAGGAAGGAAAGATCCACCGGGGAGGTTTTCCAGTCGACTTTATCGCTGGGCCAGGTTTTAGGGTCGACTAAACCAAAACGCTCGGCTGTGGTAGGGCCAAGGGCTATGTCGCCGTCAATGGTCAAAGTGACCTTGAAGTTCTTGACGCCCGGTGTGATGGCGCCTTCGATGAAAAATGCACGCAGCTGGGTTTTGTTGCCCTTCTCAAAATACGTTTTGGCCAGGGCGGGCTCAACATGCATTGTGATTTGTCTATCAGGCGTTTTCCCCCAGGACCAACCGCGGTTGTCGGGTAGCAATACCGGATCGCCCATTTCGCTGCCAAGGGTGGCCAGGTCAAATTTGAAAATGATGCCGCCACCGATCACGTCTTGCTTTGCACTTTTAGCGTCTAGGCTGACCTCCCAGGTTAAGGTCTGTTGATTGTCCTTCTGAATATTGGCGGATAGTTTGAAATCCAACGCTTTGTTTTCGCCGGCCAAGGTATAGCGATAAGGTGCCGCTACCTTGAACTCGGTGGGCATATAGGCCCAGGCCCAGTTGCTTCCCCAGAAACTCAGGGAGGCCGAAATGGCGGGGTTTCCGCCTTGCATCAGCAGCGGTAAGCCGCTGCGCTCATCCACGCTGGCGACCCAGTCTGATGCCCAGCCAGCGGATGGGGAAAGGCCCAGGGGCAAAAGGAACAAGAGGGTCTTGATGCGGCGCAGAAGAGCATTCATGGGCGTCACCTGGTTGAAAAATGGGCACTCGCAGGCTTGCCGCCTGGCCGGTGCGCAGATAAAGCTAAGTGGCAACCGGGGTTGTCACATGAAGGGGTTTAAGGCTCCGCACCATCTGAATATAGGCAACGCCAAGCCCTGCCAGAGACCAATACACCACAGGGATTGCTGAAATGCTGCTTACAGTTGTAATTGTGAGTAGCACCCCTAGCAGGGTAGCCAATAATGCGCGACCAAGCCGCAAGGTTTCATCGTCTTTATCCTGAAAGGTGCGCAGAGACTTGCGAATGCCAAACACAACGGTTGCAAAGAAACCGGCGAAAAGTGCCAGGCCAAGCAATCCACTCTCCAATGTCACTCTGAGGTAGGTGTTAACGATGTCAATGATGCCTTGCCCCTGAATCATTGATTGCATTTCAGGTGTGTTGAGGAAATCGACCGAGCCGAGTAAGGGGTTGCGCTGTATGACAATCACTGCATTATCGAACAAGCGCTCGCGGTAGGTGATGTTGCCTTTCTCGAGTGTGCCGATGTAAGGCAGTAAATCGATCAGCTTGTTGCCGCCCGGGATAATGCTCAACAGGGGGAGCGAGAGTAGTGCCGCAAGTCCCAACAGCATCAAGCGTTTGGCTGCGTTGCGGCCAGTGGCAATAAACACCATGATTATCGCGGCTGCGCCGACCCAGGGGCCGCGCGACAGTGGTGCAAATAAACCCGCGGCCAGCAACAGGGCGCCGAGGCGTTGCTGCAACCGGCTGCGCACGCTGGAGTGCAAGAACAGATAGAAGCCTATCGCCACACTGATTACGTAGCCGAGCACAATGGCTTGCCCCGTGCTGGCGCTTGCTCGTAGTGAGCCGCCGCGGCCCAGGTAATTGGACATGCCCCCGCGCATGCCCATGGCATCGATCAACGAGTTATACAGCAGCCAGTGGCGGATATATTCGAATACGCCAATCAGTGCCAGCACCATGGCCGCCAAGGCAAATGCCAGCATCGCGTCCTTGAACTCGCTGAGTTGCTTGAGTGCTCGGCTGGCTACGTAATAGGGCAAAAATACATCGGTGAACAGGTACAGCGTCTGACGTAAGGTATCGGTGAGTGTGGTTTCGCGCAGGTGCAACAGGGCGCTCAACAGCAGGTGCAGCGCCAGCAGTTTGTCTGGCCAGGTACGGCCAAACGGCAGTGTGCCTGATCGCCTGGCTAACGCTACAAAAGCGGGCAACAAAATCAACAGTGCAAGCAGGCGTAAATGATCAAGTATGAAGAAATAGTTGATCAAGCCGAATCCGGGAACTGGCACGGGTGCAGGTGGTATGAGGAATAAAAGTATGAAGAACAGGGCCAAAGGGTTGCGTTCACGCCGCTGGGCGATGGTCAGCACAACCACCGTAATCAATGCGTAGAGCCAAAAGCTGTGTGAAATAAAAGCCAGAACTGACAATGCTAACCAAAGGTTACGCCGACGTTTGAAGTCGCTGTTTGGGATCAGATCAGCAGCTGGGCTGCGTGCAAAGGCAAAAACGATGCAGGCCAGAACCAGAATGACGATGAGTGCGCGTAAGTGCTCAGGCATGGGGTATCGAAAAAACCTGGGTTATGGGTGGGGGAAGATGTATGTCCTAATGGCCAGTATGGTAACTTGCTAGCCACTGAATCAGGGAACGATGTTATGGCTTCCGGTGATATATCACCATCTATGAACCTTCGCAGGCGGGCGATATCTGCAAGCGTTTGGAATTTAGGTGCCCTAGTAACCTCCCAGGCGATGCGCTTGGGGGGCAATCTCATCATGGCTCGCCTGCTGATGCCGGAAATGTTTGGCGTCATGGTCATCGCCACCACTGTTGCGGTGGTTCTCGCCTTGTTGTCCGACATGGGCTTGCGCCAGAACATTATCCAGAGCCCTCGCGGCAATGATCCGGTGTTTCTCAATACCGCCTGGACGGTACAGATTCTGCGTGGGTTTGTGCTTTTCGCGCTGTCGCTGTTGGTTGCAAGCTTTGCTTGGTATGCGCAAGTTATCAACCTCTCGCCTGCGGGCTCGACCTATGCAGCGCCTGAGTTGCCTCTGGTATTAGCGGTCACCGGTTTTACCGCAGTGATGACCGGGTTCCAGTCGACCAAGCTGGCCTTGGCCTTTCGCTCCTTCCAGCAGCGTAAGGTGGTTATTGCTGAGTTTTCTTCGCAGCTTGTCGGGCTGCTGGTTATGCTTGTTATAGGCTATTTTACCCGCTCGATATGGTCGCTGGTGGCTGCCGGTTTGGCGGCTACCATGGTCAGCACAACGCTCAGTCATGTCTGGTTTCATGGGCCAGCCAACCGGTTGCAATGGGACAGTTCGGCACTTAAGGAGCTGATCGCTTTCGGGCGTTGGGTGTTGCTGTCGTCGGCGGTAGGAGTGCTGGCCGCCCATGGCGATCGTATTTGGTTTGGCGGTAGCATGTCGGCCGCCGAGCTGGGCGTTTACTCCATTGCCGTGCTGCTACTGGGGGCCATCGAAATTGCCGTGCGTCGATTGGCTGCGGCAGTGGCGCTACCGGCCTTGAGTGAGCTGGCAAGAGGTGGCGATGCGGTGCGACTGCGCGCTTTGTATTACCGCTTCCGGCTGTTTATCGATCTTGCTTTGCTATTTGCCTGTGGCCTGCTATTGACGCTTAGCCCGCTGATTATCAGTTGGCTGTACGATGCGCGTTATGCCGATGCGGGCAATAAGCTGGCCATTCTGTCGCTGTCTCTTTTTACCTTGCGCTTCACGCTGGCTCACCAAGCGTGGCTTGCCTTGGGCTTAACCAAATATCTGGCTGTGGATAACATCATCCGCTTCGTTTCGCTATGGACGTTGCTGCCGTTGCTGCTGGCGTTGGGCGGCACGACTTATGCAGTATGGGGTGTTGCCCTGTATGCGCTCCCTACAGTTTTTTTTGTTGTGTTTATAAATCGCCGCTTGGGTCTATTCGATATGAGGCGCGAGCTTGTTGTATTGCCGATGTTGCCGCTAGGCGCTTTATTCGGAGCGCTGCTGATGAGGTTTTTAGAATATATTTAACGCCTGTGTCTGTGGTTGTTGGATGCAGAAGTGAGCGGCCGTTCATGAGTGTTTGATGGTGCTCTACGTAAATTTATATTCTTGTGCTTTTGTAATTAAATGCATATGGAGCTTTGGTTTATGCAAGCTATTGATAAAAGAAAAACTGGCATTGGGCGTAGAGGCTTTCTTCGAGTGCTGGCTCTTTTGGGCGTGGGGGCGGCGACATGGGGGCTTCACAAGATTATTGAGTTACCTGCGGATGAGCGTTCGGGTTTTGTAGTTGTCAATGGATGGGTGTTGCCAGCCCAGTATTTTCGGCAGGCACCAAGATGATCAGAGATTACCAGTCTCAGAAAGAGCTCCTTGAGCTTTACGACGTCTGCATTGTAGGCGGTGGGCCTGCGGGTATTACGCTGGCGTTGCGTTTGGCCGGGAATGGCTGGCGTGTAGCCCTAGTCGAGGGCGGCGGTCATGAATACTCGGCGCGTTCTCAAGCACTTTATCAATCCACCTCTACGGGGCTCAATGCATACGTCGATGCAATGCGCTTGCGCTTTCTTGGTGGGACCTCTAACCACTGGACCGGTCGTTGTCGGCCCTTTGAGCGGTCTGATTTCGCCATGCCGACTGCTGGTGGCCTACCCGGTTGGCCAATAGCCTTTTCCGAAATTGAGCATTACTTGGCGCAAGCCATGGATATTTTGGACTTGCCTGCCAAGTCTGATTTCAAGGCTATTAATGAGGCTCTGCCCGGCGGTGATTTTGATGCTGACCGTTTCTTGCTCAGCCCGCCGACACGATTTGCCCAGAAGTACGACCAAGCGTTGCGTGATACCGAAGGACTGGAAGTATTTATTAATTGCAATTGTGTTGATCTGGACTTTGCTAGCGAGACGGGTGAGATAGCGGCTGTAGTGGTGTCTGATTACGATCTGCGACGAGGGAATATCAAGGCTAGGCATTATGTGCTGGCTGCGGGTGCAATCGAGAATGCGAGACAGCTACTGAATAGTGAGTCTTTGCTTGCTGCAGGGGTTACCAGTCAGGACGGTATTACGGGTAGCTGTTTTATGGAGCACCTGAATATTGATATTGGGACTTTTATTCTGGCCGGTGATTTGGGTACGTCGCGACGTCAATATTTCACCACGGACGCCTTTATCGAGAAGCACCAGGTTGGTAAAGGGAATATGACTTTTTCGTTGCTTGCTGAGGTTAAATCTTATGGCCGCACAGCTGCGATAAAAGATTTTTTCAAGAATATAGCGTGTGAAATCGGTGTTGCCGATAAAGTTGATTTTATTGCAAAGTTCAATTGCCCGGGTGATGGGTTGATTAGCACGTTAATTGAGCAGGTGCCTAACCAGAAAAGTCGTGTCTCATTACTTGATGAGCGTGATGGGTTAGGGGTGCGCAAAGCAAACCTGCACTGGGAGCTTAGCCCCGAAGATCGAAAGACTATTAAAACGCTCGGGCTTGAAGTCGCGAAACGGTTTTCCGAAGCGGGTCTTGGTTTCGTCAAATTACATGAAAATATCTATGACAGCGATCTGCCGCTTGACGTTAACCCCCATGCCCATCACATGGGGACTACACGAATGGCAGAAACTGCTGAACATGGCGTAGTCGACAAGAATTGCAAAGTATTCGGTGTGGATAATTTGTATGTGGCTGGAAGCAGTATTTTTGCTACAGGCGGTGCCTGTAATCCTACTATGCCTATCCTGCAACTTGCCTTGAGACTGGCCGATCATCTTGATGAGCGTATGAAGGTTTAGTAAGCAGAGACACCTGAATGCTGCTGATACAGGTAAGTGTATGGTGAAATTTTTGTATTTTGCTTTATGGCATAAGGATTGCTTTTGAATCTTCTACGTGAGCGGTATGTCTGGTCGTAGAGAGTGATTGTCACTGTTGTCGGTTTTTGTAAAGCGCTGGTCTTTCGAGGCAAACAGAATGATTGGGGTGGTAGGCGGGCAGTGGCGTTTATCGCCAGACGAACCGGGCGTGGACGTTCGCTATATAAGCGGCTGTGCAGCCCCAGCGCTTTCGAGTGGGCCGAGTACTTGGCCCGTTGGGGCGGGTTACATTCTGTGGGCAAAAGCGTGCGGATTAGCCTTGGCTGTAATATTACCGATCCCACCTTGGTGCGGATCGGTAACAATGTCACCTTGGCTGATTGTACGTTGCTTGGTCATGACGGCGTGATCCGTATACTTAATGCCCGCTTTGATAAAAAACTTGATTCAGTTGGTCCCATCGATATACGCGACAATTGCTTTATCGGCTATGGGGCTATTGTCATGCCGCGTGTCAATATAGGCCCGGATTCCATTGTTTCTGCGGGAGCAGTGGTCACCAAGGATGTGCCGCCGGGCGTTGTGGTTGGTGGTAATCCGGCAAAAGTCATTTGCACGACCGAAGAGTTGGTGGCGCGCATGGAGGCGCGTGCTGAAACCTACCCGTGGATTGAGCTGATCCGGCAACGCGAAGGTGCTTATGACCCACGCATAGAGCCGGTACTTAAGGTCATGCGCTCGACATTCTTCTTTGGCGAAAAAGACATAACGAGACAGTGATGTCGCGGGATTCATATTTTCGCGAACATAAACAGAAATCTGAGAGAAATATTTATTCATTAAGCTGTTAGCTGTTATCGCTCATGACCGTACGCCAGGCTTGGTATGCGCCTATTTTCGATTGACCGAGAAGACTGTCCATGCAAGGCAGAATATCAGTACGGTGGTAATCGGCAATTGCTCGGGCGACGACTCGGCGGAATTTCTTCAGCAGGGTCTGGCGCAAATGTATCTGCGCGTTCCAGCGACTTTTATGCCGTCGGTGCGCAATGGCGATTTTGCCTGCGGTAATAATGAGTTTTGGGGGGTGTTGATTTGAATTCTAATATTGAGGCTTTCTTAAAAAGTTTTGTTGGTGAGCGTGTGCTATTTGCGCCGAACCCAGGTAATGCGGGTGACTCAGTAATCGCTTGTGCAGAATATCAGATGCTTGATCGGCTCGGAATTGACTATAGTGTTGTTCCTTTGGATATTGATCCGTCTAAAACCAAGGGGGCAGTGATTTTCTATGGTGGCGGTGGTAATTTAGTCGCCCCTTATCCGAATGCCAGGAATTTTATCTCTCGGCATCATGAGCATGCGAAGCGCCTTGTTATTCTTCCTCACACCATCGTCGGCTATTCGGAGTTGGTTTCTGCATTAGGCTCGAATGTGGATATTATTTGCAGGGAGCAGGTTTCATATGATTATGTTTCGCAGTTTGTAACGTGTGCAAAAGTACACTTAATGGATGATGTTGCTTTATCTCTTGATGTTTCGGCGTTACTAACTTCTGCAGGAATTTCTGAAAGCGCCTGGCTGAATAGGCCATTAAGGACTGCAAAACGCTTTGTCAGAGTTTTGCTCCATAGATTTAAAAATGCAAGTCAGCGTAATACGCTTAATTCATTTAGGGGGGACGTTGAGGGTACTGGAAGGGCCGATGCATTGGCTAATTTTGATGTCTCTCAGATGCTCGCGGCAGATAGTATGTCAGCTTTAGATTCTGTAATTGCGGCGCGGTCTTTTATTGGCTTTGTCAGTCAATTCGATGTGGTGCGTACAGATAGATTGCATGTATGTATTGTTTCGTTACTGCTCAATAAAGAAGTGCATTTTTTTGATAATTCTTATGGGAAGAATCGTGCGGTCTATGAGTTTTCCATGGCTGGCCGCTATCCTAATATAAGCTGGTGTGATTGATTGCTTTTGGTTGTCGTTCTTGTTGGTGATGTGTAGTTAAATCTGTACGAAGTCATTCGCGTGAGCACACTAAAAAGTGCGAGGTTTTTTATGAGGCTGTTAGTTGTCATTGTTAATTACCGTACGCCAGGCTTGGCGTTGGACTGTTTGCGCTCGCTGGAGAAGATTGTTCACCCGGGGCTGGATGTCAGTGCGGTGGTGATTGACAACTGTTCCGGCGACGACTCGGCGGAAGTTCTTCAGCAGGGCCTTGCGAACATGCAGCTGCGCGTTCCGGCGACTTTTATGCAGTCGGCGCGCAATGGTGGTTTTGCCTACGGCAATAACGAAGTGTTACGCCAATACTTCTTGCCGCTTGCTGATGTTTCTGCCGATGTGGTGTGGCTATTGAACCCTGATACTTATTTGAAGAACGAAAGTATTTTGCCGCTGTTGGAGTTTATGCAGACGAACCCACTGGTCGGCATTATTGGTTCAAAAGTTGAGGACGAGGATGGCACGGTGCGCCGTAGTGCCTTCAGGAAACCGAGTATTTTCTCTGAAGTGGATTCGGCTCTGGCTTTCGGTCCGGTTTCGCGACTGCTGCAGCGTTTTCAGGTAGCGCCAGCCCCTAGCCCGGTCGCTGTTCCGGTCGACTGGGTCAGCGGAGCCAGTCTTTTTATACGGGCCGATGTTGTGCGACGCGTCGGCCTTATGGACGAAAACTACTTTATGTACTTCGAGGAAACTGATTACTGCTTGGCCGCCCAGGCTCAAGGCTTTCAGGTTTGGTACTGGCCGGACTTTAGCGTGGTGCATCTGGTCGGCCAGGCTTCCGGGGTGACGGGGTCTACCCGCATGCTCAAACGCAGGCCCAAGTACTGGTTCGATTCCAGGGCGTATTTTTTCCGTAAGAATTTTGGTGGCCTTTACCTGCATATGGCGAACCTGGCTTGGCTGTTGAGCTATCCGCTCGGCCGGCTATGGCAGTGCTTACGGCGCAAGCCCTGTGAGGACCCGCCTCGTTTATGGTGGGACTTCTTGCGTTATAACTATCTGTGAGGCATGACGCTATGGTCGAGTCTTCCGATATTCGCCCCGAGTCCGATGTTTTACTCGGCACACGTAATTGCAATCCGCCTGGGATCGGGTTTATGGCCCTGATCAAGGAGGACTTCATTACCCATGAGCGTGACTTGTTCAGCCAGGGGTTTTGGGCGCTGGCCGTGCAGCGCTTCGGTAATTGGCGCATGGGTATTGGTAACCGCTTGCTGCGGATGCCGCTCTCGTTGCTCTACAAGATCCTGGAAAAACTAGTCGAATGGCTTTGTGGCATTAGCCTCAAGTACACCGTGGTGGTTGGCCGGCGTGTACGCATCTGGCACCACGGCGGCATGGTGTTGGGCGCACTGGCAATTGGCGATGATGTGCATATCCGACAGAACACCACCTTTGGCGTTAAACATCGGGGTGATCCTAGGTGGCTGAAGCCCGTCATCGGCAATCGCTGCGATATTGGCACCGGAGCGGTAATCGTGGGCGGTATCGAAATTGGTGATGACAGTTTTGTCGGCGCAAATGCCGTGTTGGCTCAGTCTGTGCCCGCAAACTCTGTAGTACTGGCTGTCAAGCCGCAGATAACCATGAAAAGTCAGTAATGGAACTCAAAAAATGCCCGCAAGCGTTTCAGCGATTATCTTTTATCAGCCTGTGCGTAGGGACTAAGGAATCCTAATGAGTCATCCACTGGACTATTTCGAACGAATTTTTATCATCAATCTGCCTGCGCGTACGGATCGCCAAGCTGAAATAGCTGCTCAGCTAAAAGCTATCGGGCTGAGGCTGGATAGTACAAACATTGAGCTTTTCCCAGCGGTGCGTCCAGATGCTCCTGAAGGGTTTCCCAGCATTGGTGCCCGGGGCTGCTTTATGAGCCATTTGAGTGTTTTACGCACCGCAAAGCGGCTGGGGTTGCAACGTGTGGCTATCTTCGAGGACGACTTGGACTTTGCCGCGAATTTCAATGTGCGGATTGCGTCTGTTATCGAACGGCTGGCAAGTACCAATTGGTCAATGTTCTATGGCGGTTACCACATTGCGCAACCTTCTCGCGGCCTGGCCCATGACGGGATAGTCGAGAGTCAACCGGATGAGCTGATCGGGACGACCCATTTCGTGGTTTTTCAGGGCGAGGCGATCTCGGCGGCCGTGCACTATCTGGAAAAAATACTGAGTCGGCCTGCGGGAGATCCCGAAGGGGGGCCTATGCATGTCGATGGTGCTTACAACTGGTTCAGGCGTGCGAACCCGCAGTTCAAGACCGTCCTGGTTACCCCAGAGCTTGGCTTCCAGCGTGCGTCACGCACAGACATCCATGACCTGCGTTGGTATGACACTATGCCGATAGTGCGCCATGGCGCGGCCTATTTACGTCTGTTCAAAAACGCGCTGATGCGGCGCTGAGTGAAGATCATGACTACAGGCGTCGGTGTAGTTGTTATCGGTCGTAATGAGGGCGGACGTCTTGAACGCTGCCTGACATCATTGCTCGGTACAGCTGACAAGGTTGTGTATGTCGACTCCGGCTCAACTGACGGTTCCGTGCAAATGGCACAAGGGCTTGGGGTTGAGGTTGTCGCGCTGGATATGAGACTGCCCTTCACGGCCGCGCGTGCGCGCAATGAAGGTTTCCAGTGTTTGCAGCGACTGCTGCCAGGAATCGAGTACGTGCAGTTTGTCGATGGTGATTGCGAGGTAGCCGCTGATTGGCTGGCCAAGGCTCAAGCGTTTCTACAAGAGCATCCCTCGGTTGCTGTGGTCTGTGGTCGGCGTCGTGAGCGGTTTCCGCAACGCTCTATTTACAATTATTTATGTGACCTTGAATGGGACACCCCCATCGGTGAGGCGAAAGCCTGTGGGGGCGACGCACTGATGCGGGCCGATGCCTTCACGGCTGAGGCCGGTTTCCGCGCCGATCTGATCGCCGGAGAAGAGCCGGAATTATGCGTGCGACTACGTGCGGCCGGCTGGAAAGTCTGGCGTTTGGACGCTGAAATGACATTACATGATGCCGCTATGACAAGCTTTGGCCAGTGGTGGCGGCGCACGCTGCGCGGTGGTCACGCGTTTGCCGAGGGGGCGTTTCTGCATGGTGCCTCACCTGAGCGGCACTGGCTGCGTGAGTCTCGGCGTGCCTGGCTATGGGGGCTGGGCATACCTGTGGGCGTTGTACTTGCCTGCCTGATCTTGGGTTGGTTGGGGCTGATTCTGCTGCTGGTCTACCCGTTGCAGGTTGCGCGACTCGCCTTGCGGGGAGAGGGGAGCGCTCGCGAGAACTGGTTGCCGGCGTTGTTTCTGGTGCTGGGCAAGTTTCCGGAGATGCTCGGTCAGGTCAAGTTTCTGTTGAGTCGGGTTGGTGCCGGCAAGACGACGCTGATCGAATATAAATAGGTGAACAGAGTGTCTGTGCCATCGGCTGAAATTCCTGACATGTTGCGTGAGCACAAGGCGCCGTTTGCCTGGGCGCCCTCGCGGGCATTGCTCGCGAGCATCCGCGCCTACCAGCAGCGTCGTGGTTCGCATAACCCACTGTCGTTATTGCTGCAGAAGTGGGCGGTGCTTCGTCATCGCTTCTGGAGTGTCATCACCGGGGCGGATATTCCTATCACCTCGCAGATAGCGGGTGGCTTGTTGCTACCCCATGCCAACGGTGTGGTTATCCACCCGGATGCGAAAATCGGCCCCAATTGTCTGATCTTCCAGCAGGTTACGATCGGGACGCGCGGTTCTGGCGCAGCCCCGCAGATAGGTGGCCATGTGGATATTGGCGCAGGGGCAAAAATATTAGGGCCGATAAGGATTGGCAATCATGTGGTGATTGGTGCCAATGCTGTGGTGCTGGTTGATGTGCCGGATAATTGTATGGCGGTAGGCGTTCCTGCTGTTGTTAAACCTCGACCTTGTCAGGAAGATTGAATCGATGCGTATTGCCTACTTTATCAATCAATACCCCAAGGTCAGCCATAGCTTTATCCGCAGAGAGATTCTCGCGCTGGAGCGCAACGGTTTCGAGGTGCAACGCATCGCCTTGCGCGGCTGGGATGGCGAATTGGTGGATGATGAGGATCTGCGCGAGCGCGGGCGCACACGCTATGTGTTGCAGGAGGGCATCAAGGGTTTGCTGCTGCCGGTTTTGCAGACGCTGCGCGAGCAGCCACGACGGTTCTTTTCGGCACTCCTGCTGGCGTTGCGCATGGGCCTGCGCGCCGACCGCGCCTGGCCATACCACCTGGTCTATCTGGCGGAGGCCTGTCGCCTGTTGCCCTGGTTGCGCGAGTTCGGTGCAACCCATGTGCATGCGCATTTCGGCACCAACTCCGCGGAAGTGGTGATGCTGGCCGAAGCCTTGGGAGGGCCGACCTACAGCTTTACCGTGCATGGCCCGGAAGAATTCGATAAGCCGCAGTTTATTCATTTGGGCGAAAAGGTGCGCCGGGCGGCTTTCGTTGTGGCGATCAGCTCCTATGGGCGCAGCCAGCTGTTTCGCTGGGTAGAACATGCGCACTGGGCAAAGGTTAAGGTGGTGCATTGCGGGCTGGAGCGCGCGTTTCACGATGTGCCACCAGTCGCCATGCCCACAGCGCCGCGCCTGGTATGCGTGGGCCGCCTGTGTGAGCAGAAGGGCCAGCTGTTGCTGATGCAGGCCGCCGGTTTGCTGGCCGAGCAGGGGCTTGAGTTCGAGATCGTGCTGGCCGGTGATGGCGAGATGCGTGCCGAGATCGAGGCATTGATCGCGCGTTACAGCTTGCAGGCGCGGGTGCGTATCACCGGCTGGATAAGCAGCGAGCAGGTACGGGCGGAAATCCTCGCGGCGCGGGCCCTGGTGTTACCAAGCTTTGCTGAAGGCTTGCCAGTGGTGATTATGGAAGCGATGGCGTTGCGCAGGCCGGTGCTGACCACCTATGTCGCGGGCATTCCGGAGCTGGTTTGCCACGGTGAGAATGGCTGGTTGTTCCCTGCTGGATCGGTTGAAGCGTTGGCCGTGGCGTTGGCGGACTGCCTAGCGCAATCTGCTGAGGTACTGGCGCGCATGGGCGAGGCGGCTTATCAGCGGGTGCTCGAGAGGCACGACATCGATACCGAGGCCGCCAAGTTGGCCGTGTTGTTCGAGGCGCAAGCATGATGATTTTTCTCAATTGGTTATTGAGCGCAGTGCTGATAATCATCTTGTTGCCGGTACTGGTGCTGTTCCTGCAAGTGGTTCTTGCCTGCCTGCCTGTGCGGTCGAAGCCTTCATCGCCGGTAGTGCGCCCGCGCGTGGCCGTGTTGGTGCCCGCGCACAATGAGTCTTCAGTCATTACCGCAACGCTGAATAGCCTTCTGCCGCAGTTGCGTGAGGGCGACCGGCTGCTGGTGGTGGCTGATAACTGTAAGGATGACACCGCCGCGTTAGTCAGGGCTGCGGGAGCGGAGGTAGCCGAGCGCAGCAATGAACAGCAGCGTGGAAAGGGCTATGCGCTGGATTTTGGCGTGCGTTATCTGGCAGCTGATGCACCTGACGTGCTGATTATTGTCGATGCTGATTGTCAGGTGAGCGAAGGTGCGATCGAGCGCCTGGCTGTCCGCTGCATCCAGTCCGGGCGGCCGACCCAGGCGCTGTATCTGATGCATGCGCCGCCAGGTTCAGGCTTGAAAGTGCGTATTGCCGAATTCGCCTGGTGCGTGAAGAACTTGCTTCGCCCGAGCGGTTGGGTGCGGCTCGGCTGGCCCTGTCAGCTGATGGGGTCGGGCATGGCCTTTGTCTGGCGCGATCTGACGCTGATCGACCTCGCCAGCGGCCACATAGTCGAAGACTTGAAGATGGGCTTGGACTTTTGCCGCAACGGCAAACCGCCATTGTTTTGCCCCGATGCCAGGGTCAGCAGCTGTTTCCCACGCAGTGAGGAGGGGTTGAGCAGCCAGCGCACGCGCTGGGAGCATGGGCACCTCGGGGTGATCCTCAGCGATGCGCCCAAGTTACTAGTCGAGGCGCTTGGGCGGGGTAACTGGAAGCTGTTGGGCATGACCCTCGATCTGCTGGTGCCGCCGCTGGCGTTATTGACCCTGGTGGCTATTGCGGCCTTCCTCTTGGCCTGGCTGCTGTTTGCCCTGAGCGGGCTGCTGGCGCCGGCGATGATTGCAACGGTCGGGGTGGCAATGTTGGGCAGCACCATCCTGCTTGCGTGGTCTCGTTGCGGGCGCGAGATTATTTCGTTCATGTCTCTGTTGTATGCGCCCCTTTACGCCGCGAAAAAAATTCCCCTGTACCTGGGCTTTCTGTTCAAGCGCCAGGTCGATTGGGTTCGTTCGAAACGGGATGAGCACTGATGGATTCTTTGCCTTGGCAGCAACGCTGGCGCGCGCTTGTCGACAAACTCCGGGTGGTCGGCGATCCCGAGGATGAACAACGTTTGATTGAATGTTTGTCGAAGCCGAAGGCGACGACAGTGCTGGGCTTCGTCAATGCCCATGCCATGAACTTAGTGGCGGGTAGCCGCGATTATTACAACGCCCTCGCGGCTGCTGATGTGCTGTTACGAGACGGTTCCGGCATGTCCATCCTGTTTCGCCGGCTTGGCTTAACGCCGGGACTAAATATGAATGGGACCGATTTTATTCCCAAGTTACTGGCGGCCTATAAGGGGCGCCGTGTGGCCTTCTGGGGCACCGAAGAGCCCTTTCTGATGAGCGCTGTGCAGTGTAGCGAAACCATGTTTGCGGTAAATGTGGTTTCTGCCGAGCATGGTTTTGCTGAGGTGGAACACTACCTCGACTTAGCGCAGCAACTGCAGCCCGAGTTGATCGTGTTGGGTATGGGCATGCCTAAGCAGGAAGTTGTTGCCGCTAGGCTGGCTGTTAATGGCGCGCCGTGCCTGATTGTGTGCGGGGGGGCGATTTTGGATTTCCTCGGCGGCAAAGTCACCCGGGCTCCACAGTGGCTGCGCCGTCTGGGTTGTGAGTGGGTATTTCGCCTGCTGAGCGAACCGAAGCGCTTATTTCAGCGCTATGTATTGGGCAACCCCATATTCTTAGTCCGCACACTAATCTGCCTAGATGAGTCTGTTTAGTGCCTGGCCGGGCTCAATGGTCGGCCGTGTTCTGACAGCGCTGAATTATTCAAAATATAAGCTTGCTTAAGTCCTAGTGTCGGTAATTTTTTATCACCATGAGCATATCGGCTATTTTTGTTTCTAATACAATTTCCTGTGAGCAGTAGCATGAGAGTTTCACACTTAGATTCTCTAAGGGGAGTGGCCTGTATTCTCCTTGTGGTATTCCATATTATTGGCAGTGATTCGGACGTGGGTCTTAGCCTGCCATCGGACTCGCCGTGGTCAAGTTTTAATGTGCTATTTGAGAATCTAAGGATGCCGCTTTTTGCATTTCTTGGTGGTGTGGTTTTTTCTTTCAGAGGTTTAAATAAAGGCGAAGAGCTTGTGCTTCTGGTGGGTAAGGTTAAGCGTTTATATTTGCCGCTTATCTGTGTTGGTGGAGCGTTTTTATTCGTTCAGGCTAATAGTGGCTACTCCCATGTGCAAGTCGAAGCGTCAGGGCTTGGCTACTATTTTTCTATTCTCTACTATGCGCGCTTTCATTATTGGTTTATCCATGCAATATTTTTGGTTTTTTTGTTTTTAGTCTTCCTGTCGTTGACGGTAGGGGTCGATCGAAAGAGTTTGCTCTATTCTTTTTTTGCCTCGGTATTTTTATCTTTTTATATGCCTGCAGGCATCCAGTTTTTCTCGTTTTCGGGATTTATATACCTGCTGCCCTATTTTTTACTGGGCAGTCTGCTGCGCCTTTATGGCTTTGAACTGTCGAGGTTTTTGAAGGTTGTATTGGTTTGCTCGTTATTGGTTGGGCTTGTCGGTAAGTATTATATGCAGTCAAATTTTGGAGGTGTAGGAAAGATCAGCTTTTGTGGTTATTTGATCGGCTTTTCCGGTTGTGCGACTTTATATTACTCAAGGCTGAAATCCAGTTTTCTTGCGTATATTGGGTGTTATTCATATACAATATTTTTGTTTCATGTGTTCTTTCTTGCTGCAGCTAGAGTAGCTCTGCATTATATTGGTGTTGAAAGTATTGCTGTGCATGTAGTGACTGCTTTGTTTGTTACAATTACCGCGTGCATTGGGGTCCATAAGTTATTTGAACGCTATTTTATTTTGTCTTGGTGCTTTTTAGGGCAGCGGCCAGTTCTAAGAAAAGTGCCTTAAATTGATATGCCTTCTGGAATTTAAGAGAGGCTGAAAAAGCTCTCTGGCTACTTTATATACGCACGTCCTGCTTCCTGAGCCGTACGATGAAACCGATATCTTCACCGATACTTGGTTACATACGGCATGGCGTAGGCTCGGGGCTGTAAAAATACGCAGTGTTCAATGCCGCTAGTGTTCGTTTAGGCTGGGGTAGACACGTGTTACGAGAACGGTTTCTGCGTACCGCGCCATAACGCCCATCTGCCCATATCCCCCGATCATTAGATGCTGAACTCCCGTTTCTCTGTAAGACCTCCATAAACCCGTCCAGAAGAACGAAGTTTTTTTCAGGGCGCAAGGACAGAAGCCAGCGAGCAGTTCCATAGGAGCAGCGCTTCGTAGTTCCCAACGCTGCTGGCGGTTGGCAGGTGTTCAAGAAGGTGGCGCAGGTAGGCGTAGCGTTCTTGGCCGTTGGCTTTGGCGGTTTCGATCAGGCTGTGGACCTTGGCGCTGACGCCTTTGGGGGTGTCGCTGAACAGCCAGTTCTTGCGGCCGATGACGAACGGGCGGATGGCGTTCTCGGCGCTGTTGTTGTCGATGGGCAGGTTTACCGCTTCGATCTAGCGATCCAGTTTCTCACCACTTAGTTCACGGCCAGGCCCAGTGTAGTCTTGCCGGCAACCTGCGGCTGGGTTTTGTCCAGCCAGGCTTTGAGTTGATCAAGCAGTGGCTGGCTGCGGTGTTTGCGAACGCTCGGCGTCGCAGGCGTCTTTCAGATCGCGCTTGATGCCCGCTTTTGCGGTCACGGCGTTGTAGCAGTGCAAGCCAGCTGCCTCCAGTGATGTTCGGCTCTTGGTTTTCACATCCCAGTGATTAGCGCTGTTATGACAGGCGAGAAGCCACTATGCTTCCTCACATGATTGATGGTGTGCGTGGTAGTTCTATTCGCCGTGTTAAGGCAATTCTGCAGGTAACAAAGGACTGGTCCATGCAAGAGCAACGCTACCTCCCAGCGCTACGCGCGCACATTGATTATCTCCTCCGCGAGGGGTGGGTCATCGTCAAGCGCGATCCGCTTAAATTACAGATCCGAGATGAAACCTTCGTGGTTTTGCACGGCATGCTAATCAGCGAAGATTCGCTCTGGCACTCCGCCTAGCGTTGTAGCGGCTGAGCGATAAATGGCTCAGTAGCTTAAAAAGTAGTAAGCGTCCGGCCAACTCACCTTCCGAATCTCAGCATTAAGGGCGATGGTGTCCGCGTATTTTTAAGCGGACGCGATAGCCCTTATCGCCGGGATTTCCATGCGCCAACGAAGCTCTTACCCCAAACCATTCAAGGCCCAGGTTGTTCAGGAGTGCCTGCAACCCGGTGCGAGCGTCTCCAGCGTGGCCATCCGCCACGGCATCAACGCCAACGTCATTCGCAAGTGGCTACCGCTTTATCGAGATCAACTGCCAGCGGCGTTGCCGGCGTTCGTTCCTGCGAGGGTTACGCCCAAACGACCAGCTGAAGCAGTGGTGATTATCGAGCTACCGCTGGGCGAGCAATCGGTCACGGTGAAATGGCCAGCCTCCGATCCTGAAGGATGCGCCCGCTTTGTCCGTGGGCTCGGCCAGTGATCCGCGTGGATAGTATCTGGCTCGCCACCGAGCCAATGGATATGCGTGCTGGCACTGAAACCGCGTTGGCCCGCGTGGTGGCGGTGTTCGGTGCGGCGAAGCCGCACTGCGCCTATCTCTTTGCCAATCGTCGCGCCAACCGCATGAAAGTTCTGGTGCATGACGGCGTGGGTATCTGGCTGGCCGCACGGCGATTGAACCAAGGCAGGTTTCACTGGCCAGGCATCCGCCACGGCTCGGAAGTTGAACTCGACGCAGAGCAACTTCAGGCGTTGGTACTGGGGCTGCCCTGGCAGCGGGTCGGTGCGGGCGGCGCGATCACAGTGCTGTAGCACCGGCCATTAGCCCATCGGTGTATCTGCGCAGAGCGTCTGCTCTGGCACAATCAGCAGCATGAACTCCTCGCCCAATCTCGACCAACTGACAGCTGAGCAACTGCGCACACTGGCCGCGCAGTTGCTGACGCAGGTCGACGTGATGGGCAAGAAAATCCACCGTGATCAAACCATCATTGAGCAGCTCACACACGAAATCGCTTGGTACAAACGGCACAAGTTTGCCAAGCGTAGCGAGCAACTGAGCCCTGACCAAGGCAGCTTGCTGGATGACCTGCTCGACACTGACATCGCCGCCATCGAGGCGGAGTTGAAAGCCGTCAATCCCCCGGCCACCCCAGCCGAACCACGCCAACAGCCCAAGCGCACAGCGCTGCCGCCGCAATTTCCGCGTACCGTGATTCGTCACGAGCCGGAGAACACCCAGTGCGCCTGCGTGTTGCCGCTGACCGAAAACTGACCCAGTAGAGGCTGTTCTGCCGACTGAAAACTGACCCAGGTGTTCAACTGCTTCTGCTCAATTATTGAGCAGGAGAACACAGGGTGATCAGTATGGAAATGATGGGCAAAATTCGCCGGATGTATTTCCGCGACAAGCTGTCGCTGCATGAGATAGCCAAGCGCACCGGGTTGGCGCGCAACACGATTCGCAAGTGGGTCAGAGCACCTGAGGCCAAGCCGCCGGTCTACCAACGCCGCGCGATCTTCAACAAACTCAGCCCTTTTCACGCCACGCTGGAGCAGGCGCTAAAAGCCGATTCGCTGCGGCCCAAGCAACAGCGGCGCAGTGCCAAGGCGCTGTTGGCGCAAATCAAAGCCGAAGGTTATGACGGTGGCTACAGCCAGCTCACCGCGTTTATCCGTGCCTGGCGAGGGGGACAGGGCAAGGCGTCGCAGGCCTTTGTGCCGCTGACCTTTGCTCTTGGCGAGGCGTTTCAGTTTGACTGGAGCGAGGAAGGCTTGCTGGTCGGCGGCATTTACCG
>NZ_JAYEET010000007.1:0-8693 GCF_034653255.1 Pseudomonas spirodelae
CTCCAGCGTGGCGTGAAAAGGGCTGAGTTTGTTGAAGATCGCGCGGCGTTGGTAGACCGGCGGCTTGGCCTCAGGTGCTCTGACCCACTTGCGAATCGTGTTGCGCGCCAACCCGGTGCGCTTGGCTATCTCATGCAGCGACAGCTTGTCGCGGAAATACATCCGGCGAATTTTGCCCATCATTTCCATACTGATCACCCTGTGTTCTCCTGCTCAAAAATTGAGCAGAAGCAGTTGAACACCTGGGTCAGTTTTCAGTCGGCAGAACAGCCTCTACTGGGTCAGTTTTCGGTCAGCGGCAACAGTGCTGCTGTTCGATTTTGCGAATTTCGGCCTGAAAAGCCTCATCTAACAAGCTCGGCTTCTTGCGCCAAGGCTGGCGGTCAGGCTTGCGCTGGGCGGCGTACAACACAACTTCAGCTCCCGTGGTAGCGACAAAGCTTTGTGCTTGTCGCTCAAGTTCGGCCCTCAACTCGTCTTTGGTCATAGCGCTCCTAGGATGGTTGCTGGGGGAAATTCCATGTGAAAGGCGGTGATGCCATTGCTGGAAGTGCACCAGATCTTGCCATTGTGGGCCGCCACAATGGATCGAGTAATGGCCAAGCCAAGCCCGGCATTGCTCGGGCTGCCTTCACGGCGAGCCGGGTCTACTCGATAGAAACGGTCGAAGAGCTTATCCAGGTGCTCCGGCTTGATGGTTTCGCCTGGGTTCTCGACAATTAGAGTAACGGCACTTGCGGTCGACTTGATCGTTACCAATATCGTCTTCCCGGCAGTTGTATAGCGCAACGCATTGGACAACAGGTTCGAGATCGCCCGATCCAGCATCAGCTTGTCACCCAGCACGCTGCCAGAGCCGGTCACAACCAACTGGATGCCTTGCTCGTCCGCTAATAGGTGGTAGTACTCAATCAGCTTGGTGGCTACCTCGCTGAGCTCAATGCGCGATTGCTCGGGAATGATCAGGCCGTTGTCCGACTTAGCCAGGAACAGCATGTCATCGATCATTCGCGACATGCGTTTCAGATCGTCTAGGTTCGAGTAAAGATTCTCTTCATAGGCTTCGAGGTTACGTTTTTGGGTGAGTACCACCTCGGTGTGCGTCATCAGATTACTGAGTGGTGTGCGTAACTCATGGGCGATATCGGCAGAAAAATTTGAGAGCCGAACAAATGCATCGTCGAGCCTGGCAAGCATCGCATTGAACGAAGTCACCAACTGCTGAAGCTCAAGAGGGACGGGCTCCAGTGGAATGCGCTCCTTCAGTGACCGCGCAGACATCGACGTCGCGACATGGGTCACCTGTCGCAGGGGTCTCAACCCACTACGCGCGACCACCCAGCCCAACGCAGCGCTGACCAGTGCGCTAATCACCAAGCCAATCCAGAACCACCGCTGCAACGTTTCAAAGAAATGCACATGGTTGGTCACATCAAGGATCAGCAAAGCCGTTAGAAACGCAGGTTGGTCAGGGGTTGATACCTGCGCGGTCATCCCTCGATACATGTGTCCATTTTCCTCCCACGCCCACATGCCGTGGTCAGGATTGAGGCGGTATTTCTCGGGAATATTGAAAGGCAGTGGCTCGGCAAAAAGCACGGTACCGTCGTTTGCAAGGATGATCGCCGCTAAATCGTGGTGAGCCCCTAACAGCGCTTTCAGCTGAGGCAGCACCTCTTCAAGGTCTGCATGGCTACGCGTATTACTCAGGATTTGCTGAGTCGATTCTAGCTTCTCGTCCAGCGTCTGCTGGTCAAGCATCATGAAGTGATGCCGGCTGAGCTCGTTGAAACTCAGGCCGGCCACCGTTAGGACTGCAATCACCGCAAACATGAACATCAAACTCATACGCGCGGTCAGTGACAGGTGCTTCATTCAGACTCCGGCGCATCAAGCATGTAGCCCATACCACGAGCGGTATGAATCAGTTTTAGCTCGAAATCATCGTCAATTTTCGCCCGCAAGCGTCGGATAGCCACTTCAATCACATTGGTGTCGCTGTCGAAATTCATGTCCCAGACCTGGGACGCGATCAACGACTTGGGAAGAACTTCGCCACGCCGACGCAGCAGTAATTCGAGCAGCGAGAACTCCTTTGCAGTCAGATCAATCCGCTTACCACTGCGCACGGCACGACGCTTAAGCAGATCAACTTCAAGATCGGCTATTTTCATTGTGGTCTGCGTCGGCGAACTATTGCCGCGGCGGAGCAATGTCCTGACGCGGGCTAACAACTCAGAAAAAGCGAAGGGCTTGACCAGGTAGTCGTCCGCCCCCAGCTCTAGACCTTTCACACGATCCTCGACACCGTCCCGCGCCGTCAGAAATAACACCGGGACATCCTTACCTGCAGCCCGAATCATCCGCAGCACTTCCCAGCCATCCAGGCCCGGCATCATCACGTCCAGAATCAACAGATCATAGGCCTCGCTCAGCGCATGCTGGAGTGCATCCGTTCCCGTCATAACGCGGTCGACGTTGAAGCCAGCCTCAGTGAGACCTTGCTGCAGGTAAGTGCCTGTTTTTGGCTCGTCTTCAGCGACCAGAAGTTTCATGCGGGCGGTTCCCAAATTTTGAGTGGCCTGAGTGTGCAGTCAAATCCCCCTCCCAACCAGAAGCTTACGAAAATGTAATCCTAGCTTCAGGCCTCTGTCAGGCGGCCCTGTCTAGGGTGCAAGCATGAGCACTAGGTTGTGCTCTTGGCCCTCTAATGAATAACAACAGAGGTGCCGGTCACTGCTTCAATTGAGGAGACTGCCCTATGAAACTGCTTAAACCTTTATTTCTGGTTGGTTCGCTCCTGCTTGCTTCAGCCGTTTGGGCAGAGGGCGGGAGTGACCGCGTCTTCGAGCGCATCGAGAGCATGCGAGACAAAGCCGAAGCGGTACTAATTCAGGCGGAAAAGGCTCCCGCCAGCGAGCGCCATGTGCATATGAAAGAGCACATGAAAATGCTCGACGAGATGATGAACCAGCTTCACAGCGAGCATCCTGCTCCCGGCATATCTACGGAAGAACATCTTGCGTGGATGGAGCGACACGACAAATTGGTCGACGACGTACTTGCGCAGATGATGCGTGAGCACAAGCTGATGATGGCCGATAAAGAGTGTCACCCATAAGAATTCCCATCTTCAAGGCCTTCATGATTGCTCCTTTGGCCTAGCGGCACCTCGACGGTGCCGCGTTTTTTTCAAGCTGACTAAGTTTTGGGGTCAGCCCCCCGGCAGGAAACGGGGAATAGCATGAGATTTCCAACCACCTCAGTGAGGTCTCATCATGAAACGTTCACGCCCCCAGTTGTTGATCACGGCGCTGCTGTTCGCAGCTGCAACTCAGGCCTCGGCACAAACGCTTGGCCTTGAAAGCAACATTGGTCAGCCGGCCAAAGCAACCCCCGCTACACGTACAGTTTTCGTGAAAATGGATGACATCAGCTACGGCCAGAAGTCTATCGATGTGAAGCCTGGCGAAACCGTCCGCTTCGTGTTGAAGAACGAAGGGGCACTGATGCACGAATTCAATATCGGTAAAGCCGTATCGCAACTGGATCATCAACGCAAAATGGCTGCTTTGGTCAAGGACGGCACACTGACGCCAACAGGCAAAGCGAAGTCAATCGTCTGGCATGAACGGTCGGGCCTTGGAGACTCCAATCCACCTGGCATTCCTGAAGTCGTTGAAGCAATACATGATGACCCAAACGCCATCCTTGTTGAGCCCGGAACTACCAAGGAGTTTGTCTGGACCTTCAGCGACTCGGCCAACCTCAACTTCGCCTGCACCCTCCCTGGACATTATCAGGCCGGGATGGTCGGTGAATTCGTAATGCGCTGAGACAACAATCAGGTGCCCCCGGCCAATGCCGGGCCGCACCTGATTTCAGTGCATCTTTCAGATATGTAGTTTTCGCGTAAGCCAGCTGACAGCACCGCCTGATTAGCATTGATGTTGTTCCTAACAACTCCATTTTCCGAGATGCATTATGAAAGCCAAACTAACTTCATTTTTTCTCGCCAC
Source organism: Pseudomonas spirodelae (assembly GCF_034653255.1). Taxonomy (NCBI): domain Bacteria; kingdom Pseudomonadati; phylum Pseudomonadota; class Gammaproteobacteria; order Pseudomonadales; family Pseudomonadaceae; genus Pseudomonas; species Pseudomonas spirodelae. The sequence continues at coordinate 4,020 of NZ_JAYEET010000007.1, forward strand.
AACCCTGGTTTTCTCCGCCTCTGCTGCCATGGCTAACCCGAGCCATAGTAAAAGCGATATAGGCCAACCAGGAGACGCCAAGCAAGCTGATCGCATCATCGAAATCAAGATGGGCGATATCTATTTCGAGCCGAAGAGCATTGATATCAAAGCAGGAGAAACCGTCCGCTTCGTACTCAAGAATGAGGGCTCGCTACTGCATGAATTCAACCTGGGCATGGCAGCCGCACATGCAGCACATCAAAAAGAAATGGCCGCAATGTTTCAGAACGGCACGCTGTCTCCAACGGGCGCACAGGACATGAGCAACATGGATCATGCTATGGGCGGGATGAAGATGGTCGGCATGAAACACGACGATCCAAACAGCGTCTTGATCGAGCCGGGAGCCACTGAAGAACTGGTATGGACCTTTACTAAGGCAACGGGGCTTGAGTTCGCCTGCAACATCCCAGGCCATTACCAATCGGGGATGGTTGGTAAAGTGAACGTACGCTAATCATTGAGTTCGGATTGATATACGTCAATTGCTGGGACGCAGTAGAGACTATTGTCATTTGCTGTCCCACCAATACTGCCTCAACTCAAACGAGGATCGAGCTATGGACCACTCCCACCACCCAGGCTCTGAATTGCCATTCTGGAAAAGCAAAACTGGCATTGCACTGATCATGTTGGCTGTCATCGCCGTTTTTTATGTGGCCCGCGAGCATTTTGGCCACATCTCCCAGGCACTGCCTTACTTGATTCTGCTGTTGTGCCCGCTGATGCACATGTTCGGCCACAACCATGGTGGGCATTCCCATCAGGATGGTGCTGATACTCCCAAGGACGACAACCGGAAGTAAGCCCTATGCACACCACATCGCGCCAACTTGACCATGAGCATTCCAAGCATCAGGAAGACCAGCATGGGAGTCAGCACGATCCGGTGTGCGGCATGGCCGTCAAGCCAGACAGCCCATTCAGTGAGAGCCACGAAGGTCAGACATACCGTTTCTGCAGCGCGAAATGCCAGGAGAAGTTCCGGGCAGCACCTACCAGCTATTCGAACCCGCCCAAGAGTACGGAACACCAGCATCATGAAGCTGCGCCTCCCTCATCAGGGGCCGCAGGGACGGCGGAGTACACCTGTCCTATGCATCCAGAAATACGCCAGCCAAAACCTGGCAATTGCCCCATCTGTGGCATGACCTTGGAGGCAGTGATTCCGGAGCTGGAGGAAGAGGAGAATTCAGAACTTAAAGATTTCTCCCGGCGATTCTGGTGGACACTCCCACTCACGATTATCGTGACGGTCTTGGCTATGGCCGGCCACTCATTAACGCTATTTCATGGCGCAACGCAGAACTGGGTAGAGCTTGCCTTGGCGACGCCTGTGACACTCTGGGGCGGCTGGGTATTCTTTGCCCGAGGCATCGACTCAGTCCGTCATCGCAGCCCAAATATGTGGACACTGATTGGCCTGGGTACAGCCGCAGCCTACCTCTACAGCGTTGCTGCGACCCTGGCCCCACAGCTGTTCCCCCAAGCTTTCTTCCAGGACGGGCGCATTGGTGTCTACTTCGAGGCTGCGGCGGTAATCATCTCCCTGACGTTGTTGGGCCAGATGCTCGAACTCAAGGCTCGTTCACAAACCTCAGCCGCAATCAAATCGCTATTGGGCCTGGCACCCAAAACCGCGCGGCGCATTAACCCTGACGGCCAGGAAGAAGATATTCCGTTGACCCATGTGCACCTGGGCGACCATCTGCGAGTACGTCCCGGCGAGAAAGTCCCAGTTGACGGCATCGTTCTCGAAGGCGAAAGCGCCGTCGACGAGGCCATGCTGACCGGCGAACCGCTACCGGTTACCAAGCGCGTTGGCGATACGCTGATCGGCGCAACCATGAATACCCACGGTAGCCTGGTAATGCAGGCGCAGAAGGTGGGGGCCGACACCATGTTGTCCCAAATCGTGCAGATGGTCGCCAGAGCACAGCGCTCCAAGGCCCCCATGCAGCGCATGGCCGATGCAGTCGCGGGCTATTTCGTACTCGGCGTGATCGCCATCGCGATCCTCACGTTCTTCGGCTGGGGCTTTTTCGGACCGGAGTCGGGCTGGGTATTCGGCCTGATCAACGCGGTTGCCGTACTAATCATTGCCTGCCCTTGCGCACTTGGCTTGGCGACCCCCATGTCGGTGATGGTCTCGACAGGCAAAGCTGCCACCAGTGGCGTCTTGTTCCGCGATGCCAGTGCCATAGAGAACCTGTGCAAGATCGATACGCTGATCGTCGACAAGACCGGCACGCTGACCGAGGGACGGCCTGTATTTCATAGCGCAGAGGGTAGCGGTCAGTTCGCGCCTAACGAGGTGCTGCGCTTTGCTGCAAGCCTCGATCAAGGCAGCGAGCATCCGCTGGCTCATGCAATCGTTGACCACGCCCGCGCCCAAGGCGTTGAGTTGGCCAAGCCGGATTCTTTCGAGTCGGGCTCAGGCATTGGTGTGCGTGGCCACGTGGACGGTCGACAACTGCAACTGGGTAATACTGCGCTGATGGAAGAGGCCGGAGTAGATGTCACCCCTCTGCGCAACCGTGCAGAGCAACTTCGACTGGAGGGCATCAGCATTATTTACTTGGCGGTAGATGGCGTACTGGCAGGGCTGCTGGCTGTCTCTGACCCGATCAAACCGAGCGCCAAGCAAGCAGTCATCCGACTTCAAGAGGTCGATGTGAAAGTCATCATGGCCACCGGTGATGGACTCACGACCGCAAGAGCTGTGGCCAAGGAACTGGGTATCGAAGAAGTCCATGGCGAGGTTAAACCCCAGGATAAGGAAAAGCTGGTGGCCGACCTGCAGAGCTACGGTCGCCGAGTGGCCATGGCTGGCGACGGCATCAACGATGCCCCCGCACTGGCCCGTGCCGATGTCGGTATCGCGATGGGAACCGGTACTGACGTGGCCATGAACAGTGCTCAGGTGACCTTGGTCAAAGGTGATCTGATGGGCATCTTACGGGCAAGAACCTTGTCCGTAGCCACGGTGAAAAACATGCGGCAGAACCTAGCCTTTGCCTTCATCTATAACGCCATGGGAATTCCACTCGCAGCAGGGGTTCTTTATCCCCTGACTGGCCACCTGCTGTCGCCCATGATTGCGGCACTGGCCATGAGCGTCAGTTCAGCATCGGTTGTATTCAACGCATTGAGGCTGCGGAAAACCCGCATCGACTGAAATGAACGTGAATCTAAAGCCAGTCGGCAGGTATCAGTAATTCCATCAATTCCGAAAGAACATCTACCAACGCTAAAAAACAAGCTTGACCTTACCATCGTGTCAAGGTCGATGCTCAGGTTACGGCATCTATGCCGCCTAACCAACGAGGTGATTTATGTTCGTTCTACAGGTATCAGGAATGGGTTGTGGCAGTTGCGTCAGCAAGATCACAAAGGCAATTCAGGCGGTAGATGACACCGCAAAAGTGGAGATTGACCGTGCTGCCGGCAAGGTATCGGTAGACAGCCAAGAACCCGCGGAATCTATCCGCAAGGTGATTCAAGACCTGGGTTATGCCGCGCAGGTCAGCGCGTAAGCGCCAACTGAGTGGTGATCGAGACACCCTCAATCCGAGCTTTTGCGAGCGCTGAGGTCATGGCTTCGGGGCCATGACCTCATTTGAACTCTTAATATCAGACCAGCACCGCTACCTGGGCCTCGATCAGAGTTTCCACGGCCGCGTAGAGGTCAATATCCGTTTGCTGAGTTTTGATCGACACCACCAGACTGTACCTCACGGTGTCGTCATATCGCTGCTGCTTAACGAGAGTTTTCCACCACCCCAGTGCGGGATAGATACCAAGCATTCCCCGACCCGCCAGTTCGGCTGCAGTGCCTCGCCAGATGTCCGAGTGGAGAGAACCGCGATGCCGTGTCTGAGTACCGAGCAGCCAGTTCGGATCTGAGCCGCCGCCCTGGTAACCACCTTCTTCCTCATCCCGTGCACGCTTGTTGATGCGCTGGCGGAACTGGTCACGGTCTTCGTTTGGGCGACTGACATCAAAGCGCAAGCCGTGCGACTCGTAGCGATAGCGCCCCTTGATACCGCGTTCGGCTATGCCAGGGTTTGGCTCTACGAAGTAGGAAAGGGTCACTCGCATTTCCACCTCGATGTTGCCTAGGTTGAGCAGTTCCTCCTGTGGCCAGGGAAGCAAGTGAAGATGCATGTCCCGCGCGGTGGGCGGCTTGGTGCCCTGCCTCATGAACGGCCTCAGATGATCCTCGACAATCATGGTCAAGGAGTCGCCGGCGCTCCACAGGGCACGACTCAGGTCTGGTACGCCAAAGCCGCAGTGCTTAAACAGATTTTCGTAGCCGGCCTTAGTGCCAGCAGCAAGGAAATCCTGTCGCATACGATCAGGCCACTCAGCCGAGTGCACGATTAGGGCTCGTGTTGGCGCTGATGGAAAATTGACCCACCCTGCCGATTGAAATTTGACCCAGGGCGGATTGCTGATTTTGTTACCAGCAACTGTGGATAAGTCTACCAGCGCAGCTGCTGTTGCCCCCACTCCTTCGCTAGCCCAGTTCAGTTGTTTAAGACCTGCCACACGCAGCCATGTAGCAGGCCGTCGTCGCCATGAAATCAGAACGGCTCATCGTCCTCCGGTTCTTGGCCGCCCTTACGCTTT